>NC_015060.1 GCF_000178975.2 Granulicella tundricola MP5ACTX9
TTACATTCTTTCTACGGACGTAGAAGAGCGAGTCCGGCCTCATCGCTTAAGCTAAATTCCAATCCTCTCGACCTCATCTAGGGAAACCTCATCGCTCCTCCGGTCGTAAAGCCCCGTCGTCCGGGCGGATTCATGCGCGGCCATTTGCTGGGCGATCTCTAGTCGGCCGCCGTTCTTTAGGTAGGCGGTTATGCCGGTCGCCCGAAAGGTGTGGCAGCCGATTTCAGTCTTGATTCCAGCCGCCAGCGCTCGCCGGCGGATCATTCGCCACACATCGGATTGGAGCAGAGAATTGCCGGTCAACTCTCCTGATCGCCCACTCGTCGTGCGAAACATAGGCCCTTTCCGATCTTCGGCGATGCCAGCGGCGTCGATGTACTCCTCCAGATAGCGGTCGAGATTGTGGTGGGTCGGCATCTCGTGTTCTTTGCCGCCCTTCTCATGCAGGCGAACCCAACCTCGGCGGCCCTGAACAAAGAAGTCCTCAACGCGCATCGAAATGGCCGCGCCGACGCAAGAGAAGGTATAGACCATCAGCCCGATGAGGGCACGGTCTCGCAGACCGGGCAGGGAAGTGGTATCGATCGCGTCGATCAGAGTGCGGGCTTCGTCTGCCTGCAGCACTGGTGTCTTGCCACGCCGCTGCGAGTGCTTCGGCCCGCGAACTGAGTGGGCTGGGTTCGTGGGGATGACCTGACCGACGACCATCCAGTCAAAGAGCATCCGCAACGCTGCCAGCCGCAACTTCGCCGTAGGTTTCGATTGAGTCTTGAGCTGGGTTTCAACAAAAGCGGCCACATGGACCGGCTCGACCTGGGCGAGATCGCCGATGCCGTGCTCGGCACAGAAGTCAGAAACCTGCCGCACCGCCTCACGGTGGGCACGGCGGCTGCTCGGATTTCGGATATGCGAGCTGAAGAAATCGCGCATCCGTGTCCGGGCTTCCGGCCGCGCCGTGAAGATGGAGAGCAAAGGAATAAGGACACCGCTCTGGGCTCCAGAAGGTTTTTGCAGTGTCGAAGTCGGTGTTCTCATCGCCGCTTCACGAACTTCACATGAGCCGAATCAAGCTCTTCTTTTGGGTAATCGGTGCCGGCCTTTCGCAGCCACTCCCGGTCGGCTTCCGGCATCCCCGGAGGATCGTAGTGTGCCCAGTAATCGTACGAACCCGCCTCTTGCGCGAGCACACGATCGTTGATCGTTGCTAGCGTTAGGCTCTCTCCAGGGCGCAGCACCTTCCATCCCTTGATTACGTCAGGCATGGGTGAGTACGAGAAATCATTCACGCACCCTCCTCCAACACCAGCGACTCCCGGGGTGTAGGGTTTGAAGTTTAAACGCAGCCGCACCGTCCCGTGGGGAACATCACCACATTCCAGCGAAGGCGTCGGCACACGCACGTCGTGATCGGTTCCATTCACCATCAGGATGGTGAACGTCTGGGGAATCTTCATCCAGACCGATTGCGGCAGGAGACGCAGTTCCAGCTTGCCCGGTGTGGCGGGTACGGCAGTCTGGCCGACACAACAGGCCGCAAGTCCGATTGCAAAGACAGTCCTGGCGATCTTAAGAGCAGACCTTATTTTGAGCGTCCTCTCCCGCATGATAAAGGACATTATCAAGCGCGACAGCGGGGCGAAAAGGAAACGGCATCGAACTTTCCTATAACGAGGCTCGTATCAAGTTTGTGCGTTGTTTTCGTGATCAGTTTCGCGCTTCAGTATGGACCCTGGCGCCGCTTGAGGGTGGGCTACCGAAGTTCACGAGGCTATTAGCGTTTCGACTCGTAATCCCAATTTTCCTGATTGGTGACATACGAGCGGGGTTTGAAGGCCCGCGAAATATCGAAGCTGACGAAACTTCCCGGTTTTCGCATTAAGGCGCTCAGAACGGGGCAGTCCTTCGGCTTGTCTTTGGTGCATATTGAAAATCCGGATGCGCCCGGCTTGACTCCTTCGACGTTGGTGGTCGAAGAGCTTGTTCGCCGAACAGCGTTGTCATCTACCTCGATGATTTCTTCTCCCTGCAGTGGCACACGGATCGTGACAGCCCTGCCATCAACATCGCCACTGAGCGACGTTCCGGCTTTGAGCGCGAAGCAGCCAATAAATGGAATCTTTGATGGATTCACATCCACACGGTTGCTTCCGCAGATCTTTGACAGTGTGTCCGTGTAGCGACCCAGGGCTGGTGCCGTCGGCAGTTGATTGGGGTCGGGGGATTGAGCCAGGGCGCAGGCGCTCGCCGCGGTGAAAGCAATGACGAACGCACCTGCTCTTCGTGCGATGGTTCCAGCAACCCGCGACTTTGTCCCTTGCGTTGGCATACTCGAATCGACCTCCACATTATGTCTGACCACGTTTGTCCGAAGAGGTTGGAGCATGGGAAGAGCATATCAATGTGGACCCGCTCGTGATTGGGTCGGAACCAAGCAGAATGAGATTGCCGAAAACACAGACTTCAGGACTACGCTCTTTGGGTTCATAACCAAAGGTCGGGGACCAGCGTCCTCCTCTGAAACGGACGTTTCAGAGCTGACAAGCTGGCATAACCAAAGCCTGAGCTGATGAATACTGCATGGTTTCTAAGGTTCCGCCCGTCCGCCTAGATGACGGGCTAAGAACGATTCAGCCACTTCCGCGAAGTGCTGAAGATTCTCTTGATGCGCTAGACCATGCCCCTCATTCTCGTAAATGAGGTATTCGACCTCCCTGCCGTTCTCGCGCAATGCCTGGACAATTTGATCGCTTTCCCGCTTCTTAACCCGGGGATCGTTCGCCCCTTGAGCGATTAGGAGGGGAGCGCTAATGCTTGATACCCGGTAAAGCGGAGATTGCGATTTGAGGAAGGCGTCCTCATCGCCTACGCGTTCTTCCAGGAGCTTGCGCATAGGCTCCCAGTAAGGTGGGATCGAAGCCAAAAATGTCGTCAAGTCAGAAGGACCGACGACGTCGATGCCACACCGGAATGCATCCGGCGTCCAGGCGAGTGCCGTGAGAGTGGCATAGCCGCCATAGCTCATCCCGAAGATGGCACATCGTGCTGGGTCCGCATAACCCGCCTTAATGGCCCAGTCACGGGCATCCAGCAGATCGGTTCGCATGGCTCCGGCCCACTCGCGATTGCCCGCATTCAAAAATGCTTTCCCGTAACCGGTCGAGCCGCGAAAGTTCACCTGCAGAACTGCATAGCCTCTATTGGCAAGCCATTGCACGACTGGGTCGAAGCCCCATCGATCGCGGTGCCAGGGTCCGCCGTGCACATAAAGCACGGTCGGAAGGCCTTGCGGTTCAAGCCCAACAGGTA
This sequence comes from Granulicella tundricola MP5ACTX9, assembly GCF_000178975.2. Lineage (NCBI taxonomy): Bacteria > Pseudomonadati > Acidobacteriota > Terriglobia > Terriglobales > Acidobacteriaceae > Granulicella > Granulicella tundricola. The sequence goes on from NC_015060.1 coordinate 3,307, forward strand.
AGGTTAGATACCCGCTGAGACGTAATCCATCGCCAGCTGAGAACGTGATCGGCTTCATCGCGGCAAGCGTATAAATCAGCAAATTTGGACGACAATGAAAAAGCAGCGTGGCGTGACACGTTTCGCGCGAGTAAAGAAAGTACTTCTCCGGAGAGGTATCGCTTTGACACTGCAGGATCAGCGGGTCCCCGTTCTTCGTGCCGGAAGCGATCGAGAACTCTCCTGCATCAAGCGCCTCAAAGCTCTTTAAAGACAACGCCCATGAATCGGATAGCGGCGTCCAAACGAGTCTGTCACGCAAGACCGCAGCGGCTCCGATCTCCCGTGTGTCAGGCTCGATGTAGACCTTCACCACGTCGTATGCTGGATCTTCGAAACGTGTTGCGACCGCACCGCTGCTCAGCTCATATTGCACAAGTCGATCCGCATTGGCGTTCTTGGCTGTGATCGCATACAAGAACCGGTTGTCCGGGGAGAATGCAACCAGGCGAGGCCTGCCGTCAGCAAACGCGATCTCGTCTAGAACTCTCCATTCTGAGCCCGCTACATCGCGCACGCGGATCGCAAAGTTTCCCCCAGCTATCTGTGCCACCGCAGCGCGAACTTGAAGCATATTATCCGCAAGCCAAAGTTGAACGTCGCCAGGATTCTCGATATCGAGTAAATTTGAGCCGGTCGCAAAATTGACACGGTGAACGTCCATAAGACTCGGAGTCCGAGCGTTCATCGTGATCAGACCCTCATCCGGATAGCGGAAATCTATAGCGAGGGGCAGGGCCCGAGCACCAGGCACGGGTGTGAGATCCATCGGCTCGTGTCCTAGCAAACCAACTCGAAACAGATGGTAGTTTTCGTCTCCCCTAGAATCCTGAAGATAAAGAACATGTTGTCCATCCCCCTGCCACTGGGCCCAGGGAATCGGACGTAGCGCGTCCCGTGCCACCACGCGATCGTTCTCTTGTCCGATGGTCCGCACCCAAACTCCAACCTTGCCCTCGACCGGGGCCAGGTAAGCAAGCATGTTTCCGTTGGGAGAGAGCTGGGCGTAGGCCATCTCAGGATCGGCGAAGATGGCAGAGCGAGGAATGAGTGGTGATAGAGCATCGCTAGTCATAATATGTGAATGTATCATCACATTCGCTTATTCAGAGATGATGCCCTATGCTTTTTGCATGACAGACGGTTTCCTTGTTCCGCAGCAGCAGCGAAGTCGCGAAACACTAGCTCGGCTGATTACTGCCACGCTCGTAACACTGGAAAAGCACGGCCTTGAAGGGGCTACGATATCCCGAATCGCTAGTGAAGCGAAGATAGCGCCGGCAAGTGTCTATCGGAGATTTCGCGACAGGAATGCGCTCTATCGCGTAGCTCTCCTCAGCATGTTGGAAGGCGCAGCAAGTCTGGAACACATCAATGAGGTCTTTGGCGATCAGACTCTCGAGGCTCATGTTCATCGAATGGTTTCATTTACATTGCAGCAGTACAGATTGCGGCCGGGACTCATGCGAGCTCTGATCAGATTCATTGGTTCAGACTCGGACGAGGAGTTTCGGGCTCGGGCATTGCGGAGTATCTCAATCAATTTCGAGCGTTTCGCGGACCGGCTTCTCGCCTACCGCGAACAGATTAAGAGCTCTAATCCACACAAAGCCGTAATCTTCGCACTTCTCACCATGGGCACGGTGATCGAGGTCCGTGCCTTGGAACAGGTATCGATGTGGAACGAGTTAACTCGCTTCGATGATGAGGAGTTCGTGATAGAGGTCACGCGTAACTTTCTTGGATACCTTGGTTACTCAGATCAGCGCCATTGAGCGCTTGGAAAGGACGCGAGGATCTAGCGTAAGCGCCTTATCAAAACCTACGTAATGCGTCTGGCATGAAAAGGTATCGAGAAACACATCACACGCCAGTTAGACATAATCCCTCGTAGCCTGCCTTTAGTGCTGCCCATGCTTCTTCCCGGCCTGCGGCGTTGGGACGTGGGTGTCCGCTGGAGCAGGTGCGGCGCGGCCAGGAGTTGCTCAAAGTGGTCGAAACGGCTATTCAATGCCGACACCTGGCGGGTAAAGAAGAAGTACGTCCCGAAGGCTCCCAGAGCAAAGCCCAGAGCCAGGATGAGGGCGAACACGGTCCAGGTCTGGAAGCGGGCCTCCTCCTTGAGGTGCCCGACCGCCTCCCGCACATGGTAGGCCGCCACCTCGATCGACCGGATCGGCCCCTCAACGGCCTTCTCGATAGGCTGCTTGAAGTCCCCCCTGCACGACCTCCCGGATGCCGGCGGCGATGTACTTGCTGGTCTGCTGGCCCAGCATGGCCGGCAACTGCCGCACCTGAGCGATCGTGGCCTCAAGCGCCGCCGTGGTCTGCTTCAGCTCCGCGTCCCGCGCCGTCATGCCCTCGGCCAGCTGGCGGGTGGCTCCGTAGATCGCTAACAGCTCATCATCCCTCATGGTGCTCTACCTTCCTATGCCAAACCCACGAGAGTGCTCGCGCTCAATCTCCGGCTCTTTGGTCTTGGCCTGTTCCTGCTGCTGCTTCAATGCCTGCTCCTGCTGCTGACGGGCAAGCGCCTGCGCCTGTTCCTGCTGCAGCCTGGTATCCATGCGGTTGCCGAAGTCGGCCAGCTTCGCCTCGACGGACTGCTGCGCATCCATCCTGCGATGAAACCCGCCCAATAGCTCGTCCAGCCTCGCCTGCATCTCCGGGGAAGGCGATCGTGCCTGCTCCTGCGCCTGGTCTTTCTCTGGAGCGGCCTTGGCCTGCTCTTCCTGGGACGCATCGCCAACAGGGAACCGGCCCGCTCCTTGATGTTTTTCGCAAAGGCGACGGTACGGTCTTTGACCTCGTGGGCGAACTCCCTGGCGGCGGCGATGAGCTTGTCCAGACGGCTTAACTCGCGGGCCTCGCGCTCTTGCACCTGAGCAATCTGCTGCTCTGCTCCCGTTCAGGCGACAGCGAAGAGCCGCTCGAGTAGCCAGTGCACGCAGCATTTCAGTGCCGTTTTGCTCGAAAGATCGAAGCTACCAGGTCCGGGCCGACGAGCACAAAGTTGAGAAGGATCTTCGGAAGCGCCTCCAGGTCGTGAAAGACAGTCGTTTCATCCGTACCGCCCAACATGGCACCGTGACGCATGGCATACCAACTGAACGCTGCTGAGACTACAGACAGACAGAAGGAAAGAACAAGACCGCCGCTGAGGTGAGGGGTGTGTGCGAGTCGGTGGACTCCCGATTGGGCGAACAGCATGAAGCCCGGCAAGCATATGCAAACCACTCCGGCGGTCGCCCAACGAGGTTCAGCCTTACGCAGGTGCTGAGATATTGCCCCGATCAGTCCTCCCGTCACGAAAGCAAACACTGCTTCGACCACGAGCGCCTTTGTTGCTTCCCTCTGCCCAGCTTGCAGATTCGTCGCAAAAAATGCCAGTCCTCGCACCGCGGCGGCGAAGGTGGCCGCCTTCCAGCTCCATGGTGGAACCAGGGTGCGAATCGGATTGCGTAGCATCTCGCGAAGACCGTCTCGCAGATTGATTGGTATGCCAACAGTTGAGTCCATAGCCACCATTTTCGATGCCGTTCTGAGGGGGAGGCGTTCCACCTAGGGACCGGTGCTGACGGAGCGAGTAGGTCCAACCTAAACCATCTCTTAAGCTTCAAAAGTCGTGAGGTGAAACACATGGCAGAAGGCTACTCACTCGTAAAGACAGTCGTACAGGTTCTCAATGACGGTGAAAAGGGCTTTGCAGATCTCGGGGAGAAGTTGAAGAACCCCGAAACAAAGATGTTTTTCATAAAGGAGTCCGCACACCGAGGCGAATTCGCTAAAGAACTTGAAGCGGAACTTGCGCTCACGGCCGGCGATACGAAAGATATTGGCGGCACAGCGAGCGGAGCAATTCACCGCTCATGGGCAGACCTAAAGGCCAGTTTGGGCGGCTCGGATCACACTTTGCTGGAGACTGCAGAACAGGGCGAGGATGCCGCGAAGAAAGCTTATAAGGAAGCTCTGGAAGCTCAGGACTTGCCGTCTGCCAAGATTCGAGAATTGCTCCTAACCCAGCAAACCCACATACAAGCCTCACACGATACTGTGAAGGCGTTTCGGGACAGCACTGCTTTGTAATACCCTGAGACAGACTCGAGTAGATGGGCCACGGCGCTACGGTGTGGCCCATCCTATTCGACCCGAAGCAGGAACTCACGTATGGTGCAACTTATTCATTCCACAAGGTTTACGTCCGATAATGAAGTTACGTCCGGTCGATACGATTAGGCCATGGTCGATCAGGAACAACTACAAAGACTAGTCGCCAAGTGGACCGCCGACAGCGACGGATATAGAGCTGAGGCGCAACGCTTGGAGCTGAACGACCGAAGCCGTCACGCAACGTCCATCGCGATGCTTGAAGCTTCTGCTCAGGCGATCGACCGCTGCGTCCTCCAAATCAAGACTCTAGGCCGGTTCTAAATAACCGGACTGCGGTGGAGGTGCTTCCCTCTTTCGGCGTTCTTGCTCAAAACGCCGTTTTCCACGAACCGAAGCGTCTGCACTCACCCGTTACTGGCGACATTGCGACTTTGGCAAGACTGTTAGTGACAAACTCTTATCCGGCAAAGCCGTCGCTACCGCGTAACTGCAGCATCCAACCCATTCTGAATCCGAATGCCAAGCTCTTCCTGCTCCAGATCAGGTCGATGGTTTAGCAGATTCTCCTGGGCGAGCTGGTAGTGTTTCTTGGCCGAATTCCATTGCGTCTCCGCCGCGAGAACGTCGGCCAATTGGAGCTGGGTGCGAGCAGACTGAGGTGCGAGCGTGACCGCCCGCTGCGCCAGCAGAAGTGCTTGCTGCAGCTCGTCTTTTTGGACAAGTGCCGCAGACTGACGGACATCAACCCACGCCGAAGCGAGCGGAACCGCGAAGCTCCCTTGATAGACATAGACTCCGTCCTGCAAGATCGCTGTCGGCTTCAGCTTCTGGAATCCCTCATAAGGGTTCAGCGCACCGTCGCCGGATTCCACTCCTTCCAGATCACTCTCGCTGATGAGCACGGTGCCGTTGATTTGCGGAGGCACCTCCATCGGCAGCGTAAACCACCATAGTCCGCTCGGAGTTGGCAGGCGATGACAATGGATGCCATAATCCTGCGGCTGCACAGCACCGTCCGGGAAGTAGGCAAACCAGCAATCGGGGTCGTGCTGCTGATCGAGATACTGCTTCACCGTCTTAAGTTGTTGACCCCAGTCCACGTTGGCATCGCTGAGATAGTGTCGGACCTGCAGCGGACCTCCCCAGGCCTCGTTGCCATAGGCCATATAGTTCGGAGCGATACGAACTGTTGTCACCACCTGCCAAAGAAGCAGGGCAGCAGCGAGTGCCGCCCATCCCGATCCGCGCCGCAGGAACATAGCAGCAATGGCGCCTGCAAGGACGTAAAGAAACGGATAGACCGGCATCAGGTGCCGCGCGCCGATATCGAAGTGAGACGTGGTGACGACAGCAAAATACACGCACACGGGTACTAGAAGAAATACCATCTGCCGCCCGTAAGCGCGGCCTTCTTTCAACCAGAGCAGGGGCGCGAGGAGGAGCAGCAACAGGAGCGGCAAGGTGGACTTGATGAAAAAGGCAGCGGGAAAATACTCCCACGGCCCGTGACGGTAGACATGTCCGAAGAAGTAGCTGGTGTACTCCTGTTCGATATGTTTCGTATTGGCGAGTCCCCAGATATATGCTTGCGGAAGCAGGTGAAAACGTGCAAACAGCGCCAATTTCGCGCCTTGGGCGGGGTTCGGCAAGGAGGCCAGATACTCACCGAGCGTGGGAGAGAGTTGAAGTCCGTGCGGTGCCGCAGCGTAGCGGAAGCCATAGAACGCCCAGAGCACTAGCCAGGCACAGGCGAGGACGGCAAAGGAGGCACCCAGCAATCGTGCAGCGGTTGCCGGCCTTCGCTCGCGAACTCCCTCGACTACCGCGATGAGCAACAATATGGGTGCGATCAGAATGCCGGTAAATTTGGTCACGAGCGCCAGTCCAGCCAACAGCCCCGTGACAAGCAGTACTTTCCATGAAGGCTGAACGGAATAAAGGTAGAAAGCGTACACAGTCGCTAAAAAGAAGCAGGCACTTCCAACATCGGTCGAGATCAGTGTGCCGTGAGCTAGAAGATTGGGGTCGAAGACGAACAGGAAGAGAGAGCACACGCCGGCGAGCATCCCAAAGAAGCGCCGGCCTGTTGCATAGACCAGCAGAGCTGTCACCAGGCTGAAAAGCATGCAGGCCATACGCGCGGGAAACAGAAGACGATCGCCACCGTTGGCAAAGACAAAGGTGCGACCGCCAAGGAAGGCGTTCTCTGTCTGCGGAGTGCCGGTCGAACCTGGCAGGGCGAGATGCATTCGGAGCAGAGGAAGTGCCGCTGTTATCTTCACGAGCGGCGGGACCTCTGCATTCGCCCTGTAGTCGTGCTGCGTCAGAATGAGGTAGCCATCATACAAATGGTGGGCTTCATCCCAGTTTGCAGAGTAGAGACGCGCGACGTGAACCAGCTGCAGACTGAAAACGGCCAGAAGAGATACGATAAGTATCCAGGCAAACGTTTGCCCTCGGGCGCGTAGCGAATCAAATCTCGTGCTCTTCGGCATGCACACCAGCATACATTCAGGGTTGATACCGAGAAACGCATATCACCCACTTGAGCAGCTAAATCTCGTCTCCGTGCGCAATTCCCCGAAAGTCGGGCGGTCTCAACCGGTCGATGCAACACCATCTGATAGAAATGATTTCTCTTCGAGGTGGTGTGAATGAGAGAAGGAAGACGGTTTGGGCTTTCTGCTGAGCATAAGGCTGACATCTGGAGGCGTTGGAAGTTGGGCGAGTCTCTCAAAGAGATTGGTCGTGCCTTCGACAAGGATCATGGTTCGATTCAGTTCATGCTCTCCAAGCACGGTGGGATTGCTCCCGCAGTTCGTGAGCGGTCGCAGCGAACGCTGACGTTGGTCGAACGAGAAGAGATCTCACGAGGCATTGCCTCTGGTTCGTCGATCCGCGAGATAGCCAAGGGTCTGGAACGTCCAGCATCTACGGTGAGCCGGGAGGTAGTCCGGAACGGTGGCCGCTCAGTCTATAGAGCGAGTGACGCTGATCAGCGGGCTTGGAGATCGGCACTGCGGCCTAAGACCTGTCGACTTGCCAGGCACAGGAAGCTGCGCTTGATCGTGGCCAGTAAACTGATCCGAGACTGGTCGCCGGAGCAAATCTCCGGCTGGTTGAAGAGACGATATCCCAACAACGGGAGCATGCGCGTGTCCCACGAGACGATCTATCGCAGCTTATTCATCCAGGCTCGCGGAGTGCTGAAAAAGGAGCTGGTGCAGCACCTGCGGTCCAAGCGGCAGATCCGCCGATCGGTGCATGCTAAGGCTGCTGGACAGTCCCGAGGTCAGATCGTCGATGCGATCTCCATCAGCGAACGACCTGCAGAGATTAACGACCGCGCCATCCCAGGTCATTGGGAGGGAGACCTGCTCAGCGGGTCAGGCAACAGTCACATCGCAACTCTCGTCGAACGGCACTCCCGCTTCACCATCCTGGTGAAAGTGCCTAGCAAAGACACGGCGACTGTCGTCGCCGCGCTAAGTCGGCAGGTTCGTAAACTGCCCGCATCTTTGAGGCGTTCGCTGACCTGGGACCGCGGCCTTGAGATGGCAAAACACAAAAGCTTCACGGTGGCCACGAAGGTGGACGTCTACTTCTGTGATCCGCAGAGCCCATGGCAGCGCGGTACCAACGAGAACACCGATGGCCTTCTTCGACAGTACTTTCCGAGGAAGACTGACCTATCCGGCTACTCTCAGGCAGACCTCAACAAGGTAGCTCTGCGCCTCAATCAACGCCCAAGGAAAACTTTGGACTTCGATACTCCGGCTAGTAAACTCCAAGCCAGTGTTGCATCGACCCATTGAGACCGCCACGTTTTCAGGGCAGATGCCAGCGAGAACGCGACTTGTGAGCCTCTGACGGGTCAGAGGACGTGTGCGCTGCTCTTGCCAGACGATTTCGAGCCAGCGAACTTCTTCGAGGGTTTCCCAATGTTCTTCAGCTTGCTTCAGAGATCCATTCGATTGTCAGCCTTCTTCCTTCTTGCGGTTACCGTTGGGGAAGCTCAGAGCAAGGAAGCTCCGCTCCCCCCGGACGTGCCTGCGGTGGAATGCAAGCCCCCTGCCGTGGTTAACTTCGACGGCCTACGCGTCTTCAGCGGCACAGCGCCGGTCCTCATGACTTTTCACTGCGGGGACAAGGGCAGTGAAGCCGCCGCCTGCCACGCCGAGTATCTCGACCCAGCCAAGCCTGACGAGTATCAAGGCGATCTCATCGCTCCCGGTGCGACCCAGGGCCGTTGGACGTGCGCAATGGTGGGCGGATGGTCGGGTTGGATCCCGACTGATCGGCTGGCGCCCGTCCCATCGACTCCCGCCATCACGACAGAACAGTGGCTCGGCACCTGGGTCACCGGCCATGCAGGCGTGCACAATGACCGACTGGTCGTTACGCGCAGTGCCGAAGGCCACGGCAAGATCCATGTGGAGGGCAGGGCGAATTACACCAACATCGCGCACAATGTGCATACCGGCCAGGTGAGCGGGGACGCCGTCGCCATGGGGCCATTTCTTCACATCCTCGATCATGGCGAGTTGCCAGATTGCGTCCTTGATCTGAAGTACGACCTTGCCAGCAAGACCTTCCGTGCCGTCGATAATCAGCTATGCGGCGGTTTCAACGTCACGTTCGATGGAACCTGGCATCAGGCGAAATCGAAGAACTAGCTTTGAGCAAGAACATTCTTCTTCCAGCGCGTGAGTTGCAGAGCTCTGGAGTCGTCGGGACCCAGATAACGCATTGAGTGTGACTGATCCCGGCTCCTGGAGCATTTGGTTTCCATAACACCGTTTCCGTGCAGGTTGCCTCCAGAGTCGTTGCGACGTGTTGATAGTGTCCGGCTGCCTACTGCTTAGTGTGAGTGGCAATGACCTTCCAAAGAGCAAAGGACAAAGTCCGAAGCAAATTTTGAGTTCCCCAGACCGTGCCCACTACTTGCTGGATGCTCATGTAGAGACAGGAGCGTTCGCGGTTTGATGGAACCCGTCAACCTTAAGACTGCGCTTCGCCATTTGCAGTTGGAATCAGTACACCGCAAGAACGGCAATCGGCGGTTTAGCGCAAGCGTCCGGTGATGCCAGAACAGACGTTTACAGTTCTTCCATAATGATTGAGTAATCCAACTCATCCAATTTTCCGGAGATCTTCGGGCCCCATCCCGCACTGCGGCCGAACGGCTGCACGCTCCACGACTCCGGGATGATGCCGGAATGGATCTCACGAATGAGCACGATCTGCGGCGCGTCGCCGATTGTGCTCAATTCAGCTTTCGTAACGTCGTGCCTGTCGATCTCATGGCGGTCTTCATCCTGAATGGCTACGACCCAGAAGCCGGCTTCTTCGAAGGCGCACGCCGATAGCGCCGTCCGGTGTACGGTGATGCGGACCATCCAGGTAAAGATTTCTGCTGTCCAGTCGCTGGGCAATGGCGGGTTAGGCGGTTCCAGCGCACGTCGGGTGTAGTCCTGCATTCTGCGCAGACGGAAGGAGAGACCAGCATGAGTCTCATATTCCTCGATTGTGCGTACCGTGCCAAGACCGAAAGGCTCGCCCGCAGTTTCTCCCCTGAGCAGGGATGCGACTCGCTCGCGGCTTAGCCTGTCGAGGTCGCGCCATGCGGTTGCTCCGCTTGCACCTTCAGAAACAACAGGCTTTCGGTCGTCCCAGTGGCGCGTGGCGTAGGCGCGGGCATAATCGTGCCAGGCAACCGACTCTACCGGATGGAAGAGATCGTAGCCGGAGGTAAAGGCGCGCAGCGTCATGGCGATCTCTTCGCCGAAGAAGTAGAGATCGGGATCGTAGGGCACGTCCTCGACGAAGCTGCCTGGCGCGAAGATAAAGCCACCGGCGAGGAAACGAGCACCCATCGGGCGTTCGCGAGCCGAATAGCCAGGAATTTCGAGGGGCTTGAGCTTAGGTAGTCCGTCCTCCGAGAAGCCGCTAAGCGCGATCAGTTGTGGCGTGCCCTGCAGCGCTTCGCGTGCCCGGGTGCCATCGGCAGCGGGAATGAACGTGTTCGCATAGGTGCTCAGGATGGGCCGTACGCTTCCCGTCTGCTGCATCATGCGGATGAGCTTGGTATCCCAACCTTTAATGAAGCGACAGTGCGAGTCGATCTGGAGAAACCACTGCTCGCCCCTCCAAAGCTTCATAGCTTCGGCACGCGCCCAGCAGGCACCATAGCTCTGCTGCCATGGGACATCGAGGATGCAAATACCGGGAGCCTCAGCGAAAGGCAGCGAAGGCTGCTCCTCGCCATGCTGCCAGCAGATGTCTATGCGTAGCAGTTCGGGTTCATCTGCCTTCTCGACCAGATCTTCGACGGTGGGGATAAGCTGACTATCGCGGTATGAGGCGATCGAGATGAAGATAAGTTCGTTTCCCGTACCCAAACGGTCTCCCTGTACGCCGTTACTGTAGAGCAACTGGCCTGACGATACTGTACGACCAGAGACTCCGATTCTTACACCACGCAAATGCACGACCACTACAAGTTGCACGGAGAACAGATACGGGCATTTTCATCCAGGCCGAACAGGGACATGCCTATAGGAATCAACCATACTAACCTCCCTTGAAGCCGGGCTCTCGGAAAACTCTCCGCTCGGACCGCCGAGCGAATCGACGTTGCCCATAAACCGTTTTCAGACAAAACTGATGGCACGGCGCCGCCTGGCGGCGCGAGCGTGGCTCTTATTGGCCCAGGAAAAGCTGCACAGCATCTGCCGTATCGTGCGCAGCTGAACACAGGACGAAAGCGCGCGTCTGTGTGTGCTTGAGCAACGAGGGGCCTCGAAACCAGCTCTGTCGAGTACACTCTAAGCCAAGTCGTAGCCCACAGGAAGGACTCCAGGATCATGCACGCTCTTTTTCGCATCCTCGCCATCCAATTGCTCGCCCTTCCCCTGTCAGCCGCCACTCCACTCCAGCAAGCCACGACCTCCACTGCAATACAGCCAGCTGAACCACCTTTGCCACCCGGATCGAACTACGATCCCGGCATCTTCCAGGCACTCCTGCCACCCGCCGATCTTGCCTACCTTCAACAGTTCTCCGGAGCTCCAGCCAAAGATCTCCTCCGCGATAAGCAATTCAAAAGGCTAATGAAGCTCTTCGTCCCAGGCTGCATCTTCCACTATGGGCGGGACATGAGCCTCCCTGACGCCCTCTCGATGGCTTTCGACGGCTCCCGCATCCCGGTTGAGCTACGGGACAACCGGTACCTCCTTGTCGTTGGTCAACAGGGACCTTACCTCCAGGGTCGCGGCTTTCTCTGGATCGATCTGCAGACTGGTATTGCGCTGGGCGGCTTTTACTTCGCCCCCACAAATGGCGAACCAACCCCTGCCCTCAATCTATTCTCGAAGCAAATCAAGGAGGACACCCTGGGTCTCAGCCAGTTTCCTCCGGCCTTCGTCGGCGACTTCATCCAGTGGTCCACGAGCGCCCGCGTCGGACCCGTCGTGACCCGCTACTTCATCACCGGCAACAATAAGAAGATCCTTGTCGAGCACGATGAGGACTTTTGCGTCTCCGCCGATGGCACCGTCGCGCCGCGGAACGGTGTCTGCGAGCAACTCAACGCTCAGGCGGCCGACCTCGACGTCACGGCGGCCGACTACCTCGACCAGGTCCACCACGCGACCAACGCGACCGCCTGGATGCTGAGCCCCTCCCAAGTCGCCTGGCTTAGTCTTCGCGAACGGACCTGTGGTGGAGTTCTCGACCCTCTCGCCTGCCGCATCAACATCACACACCAGCGTATCCACGTTCTTACTGGCCGCCCACCCAGCCGTCCTCATCCTGTCCATCGCTAACCCGTCAACGCGCGGCAATGGTGCCTACCTTGACGGTCTCCTCTTGCTGGGCAACATCCTGATCAATAAACGGACGCCTTTGCCGCTAGCGTCCACCGGCCCGGCGGATTCCTCAAACGCCGCTTCCAGGGAGTGTGCGGACGCTAACATGATGTGAAGAGGCAGTGAGATTCTGGCCAAACGGTCTTTTGCATAAAAACGCATGCCAGCAGAATGAACATAGCATAAGCTCCCCGAAAGTCGGGGCGGTCTCAACTGGTCGATGCAACACTATCTGATTTGGAGGTGTTGTATGAGACAAGGGAGACGGCACGGTCTTTCCGCTGAGGAGAAGGTCGGCATTTGGCGACGTTGGAAGGCGGGCGAGTCATTGCATGAGATTGGACGCGCCTTCGACAAGGATCATGGCTCGATTCAATTTTTGTTAGCCAAGCACGGCGGAATCGCACCAGCAGTCCAACGCCGATCGCAGCGCACGCTCACGCTGGCCGAGCGGGAAGAGATCTCACGAGGCATTGCATCCGGTTCTTCGATTCGTGAGATCGCCAGAGGACTCGAGCGGGCTGCGTCGACGGTAAGCCGAGAGGTGGCGCGGCATGGTGGGCGACCGATGTATCGAGCCAGTGAAGCCGATGATCGAGCTTGGAAGTCTGCTCTGCGACCCAAGGTCTGCCTGCTTGCCAGGCACAGGAAGCTGCGCTTGATCGTGGCCAGTAAACTGATTCTGAACTGGTCGCCGGAGCAGATCGCCGGCTGGTTGAAGAGACGGTATCCCAGCAACGAGAGCATGCGCGTGTCCCACGAGACCATCTATCGCAGCTTATTTATTCAGGCGCGAGGAGTGCTGAAGAAGGAGTTGATGCAGCACCTGCGGTCCCGGCGGCAGATCCGCCGCTCCGTGCACGCCAAGGCTGCCGGGCAGTCTCGAGGCCGGATCGTCGATGCGATCTCTATCAGCGAACGGCCCGCAGAGATCGAAGATCGCGTAACCACGAGCCGCTCACCTAGCGCCAGCACCATTTCTCGCACCAGCTAATGAAATGGTCCTTTCCAGCACCCGCTATGCTATACCCGTGAACGGTAGCCAGGCCCATACTCCGCATCTTCGCGAGCATTTGTGCCAAGCAAGCCGCCCTCCAGCATGCGGTCAAGGACTGACGGAAGCTGAAAGTGGTTTAACCCCTAAGACGCCCTGTCGCCGGGTTTTGCTCGTGTACTGGCCGGTGGGCCGGCAATGCCGAGCGGACCCTCAACGGGAATGAAGCAACTATCGCGCGCGAGCTGGGTTCTTAGAGGGTCTAAGACTGCTCCGAACATACAAAGGGACCCACGTGCGTCGAACCAAGTTTCACCTCAGTGGTGGCTTTCCGGCCACACTTGTCTGTCTGGCCGTGTCGCTCGTGTTCTTATTCGGCTGCTCAGGAGGAGGCACAGGTAGCCCAGCCGCTCCATCTCTAAAGGCACCCACGTCGAACGTTGCCGGTCCGTATACGGGGCTGGCGGGTACGGCGGTCAGCTTCAATGGGAGTGCCTCGAGCGATCCGCAGGGGCAGGCTCTGAGCTTCTCATGGAGCTTTGGTGATGGCACCATCGGGACAGGCGCTAGCCCGACCCACGCCTATGCAATGGCCGGCACGTACACGATATCCCTGGTGGTCACGGACACATCCGGTCTTGCCTCGCTGGCTGCAATGACGACGGCGTCCATTACACCGGTAGCGGACTTCAGCCTGAATGCGAGTCCTCAAAGCCTCTCCTTGGCGGGAGGAACGAGCACGACCTTGAACGTCACGGCGGAAGCACTGAATGGCTTCAGTGGCCCGGTCACGGTGACGGTCAGCGGGCTGCCCGCCGGGGTAACGCAGACAAGTACCAGCTATATCTTGACCCCGGGCGTTCCGTTGATGGTCCAACTGCGCGCGAACACGGCGGTGGCCTCGGCCATTATGCCTTTTACGGTCACGGCCACCTCCGGCAGCTTGACCCACACGGAGCAGGTGACCCTGACGACGGGAACGTCGGCCGATTATTCCATCATTAGCTCCACGCCCGCGCTGAGCATTGTGCCGGGCTCCACGCAGATAATGACCGTCACGGCGACGGCGGTGAACGGCTTCAACGGAGCCGTAATGGGCTCCTTGAGCGGCTTGCCTGCCGGCGTCTCGGCGTCGCCCGCCAGCTTCGCGCTGCCGCTGGGCACCGCGGTTCCCGTGACGGTCACGGCGGCATCTGCCGGGTTGACTGCGGGGAACAGTGTGCTTACCGTGCTGACCTCATCGAGCACGGCGACGCACAACCTGCCGGTCACGGTGAACGTGGGCTCGCAACTCCAGAGTATTGTGCTGTCCACGCCGGCCAGCCTGAGCGTGCCGCCCGGCGGCTCGGCGATCTTCGATGCCATCACCTACGGCGTCGGCGGCTACCAGGGGCCGGTGAACATCCAGGTCAGCGGACAGCCTGCGGGCGTGACCGCCACTCCGTCCAGCTTCACGGTCAATCTGTCGCCGGTGGGGATCGGCTCAGGAGAGGTGAAGTTGACGGGAGCATCGTCGCTGACGAACGGCACGGCCCCGTTCACCGTCACGGCGACCGTAGGGACGCAGACACAGCAGAATGACGTCGTCCTGACCACGGCACCGGCCAACGTGGTGGCGGCAACAGTCAACCCTGCGGCCCCCGGCACGGCGTTTCCGCCGTACTTCATCGGGTTCTCTTTGCCGCAGGTGACGCTTGAGGAACTTGCCGGCACGGGGGCGACTACCTACCCCAGTTTCATCAACCTGCTGGCAAACCTGCAGCAGTATGTGGGCTCGCCCAGCATACGGACCGGATTGCCGACTGGAACCGCGGCCGTACTGGGTCCGCTGACGAACGCGGCGACTTTTACGGCAAACGGTGTGACCACCAAGCCGAGCTACATCCTGGGGACCTCCGCGACGTACAACCCCGGCCAGGCTGCTTCGGAGCTCGCCCAGGCAATCGCGGCTGTGGGCAGCGCCCAGATAAAAGGGGTGGAGTTGGATAATGAGCCGGACCTGTACGTAAGGAACGGCTATCGGCCAACGAACTGGACATATACCGACTTTCTTACCGAGACGGCCGGCTACCAAGCGACGATGGCGCCGTACCTCACGCAGCCGCAACTGGTGGTGTCCGCGGAATCGGGACGCACCTGGGACCCTGGCATTCCCGCGTTGATGACGCAACTGTCGGGGCAGATTTCGATCTTTACGGCGCATCTGTATGCGCTCGAGGCCTGCGATACCACGCCGACCATCCCGCAGCTGATGGAGGATCTGTCCATAGCCCGGTACTTCTCGCGGTATGGCGCGCTGGTCAAGACCCTCAATCCAGTGCCGGTACGCGTGGGTGAGGTGAATACCGTCGCCTGTGGGGGCTTTGCTGGCGTGAGCGATACCATGGCGGCCGCGTTATGGGTGGTGGACATGGCGTTTGAGGCCAAGGCCGGAGGAGCGGCCGGGTTCAACCTTCACTCGAACGGCACAATCACGGGAGGCCCCCTGCCGTACGACATCGCCTACAGCAACAATGGCAGTCTGACCGTGCACGCGCCGTTCTACGGTGTGTTGTTTCTGGCGCAGGCGATTCAGAACGACGCAAGCCCACTTCCTGTGGCGATCACCCAGACCGCGGGCAACGTGAAGGTCTGGGCGACGATCGATGCCGCGGGAACCCTGCGCGTGGCCGTGCTCGAAAAGGATCTGGACGGGCCTGCTCAGTCGAAAACGGTGATGCTGGATCTGGGAACCTATGGCGAGCCTGGAACGCTGACCGCCTTGACGGCGCCGAGCCTGAGCGCAACCAGCGGGATCACGATCGGCGGCCAGACGTTTGACGGGACCAGCGATGGGCAACTTACAGGACCCGTGGTGTCTACACAGGTCACGCCCGTGAATGGGGTTTACACCATCACCGTGAACGACGGGACGGCGGCGATGCTGACGGTGGCGCGCTAACCGGGCATGGCGAAGCTAGAACGCGCTGACAGGTTGTAGGTGGACAAGTCGCACTTCCCCTGATTGATGAGGGTACCTCGTGATTAAATCGGGTCGCCTTTCGTTGCTCCCCTCGACGAGCTCGACTGTTGAGAACAGGCCGATGCATTCATCAACGTCTGCCCGCGGAAAAGGCATTACTTGCAACTTTGACCCGGCCAGCCCTCTCCATGCCGCAAGGCTGCGGCCCAGATAAACGAAGTTGCCGACAACACCGACTTTCAGGGACCATTGAAGATCTGCACGAGATCGCTCCTTATGCTTAGCTTTGATGAGCGACACACAAATGGGCAAGCCAACGATAATCATCGGCAGCGTTCTCTATTTGCTGCTCTGGATCCCAGCGTTCCTCCTGGCTTCCGCTGTTTCCTTCCTAGGAGGATACGTAAGTAGCGGCTTCGCTCCTGTGTTGGGATGGGCTCCTTTCCTTCTCGCGCTTCCAGCCATCCTGCTCGGGTTCAAATCTTTCCGGCTGAGTGCGGCTCTAAGTTTGCTTCTTATGATATTGGAGGTCAGTACGGAAAACTGGCCTCATTTCATCCTTACCGACTTGTGGGCCTCGGGTATAGACGCAGCATTCCTCGCGCTCACGGTGTTGGCAGTCTTAGTCGCCGTCCTGAGTCCATATCCTTCGATAAACATGTTCTTCCGCCAAATCCGAGAAAGCTAGATCAAGAAGCCGCCCATCGCAGGGATCAGTTCATGCAAAACGACGGTGTCGGCAACCACGGGCTATTTAGCCCGTTCCGGCCGTCGTCGCTGGCCTCCAGGAGCCGAGATTGCCGCAAACACCGACTTTTCGGGAGTTTCACCTCGATGACCGGAGTCAACGTGGGTGAATGTAGGAAGATTCAATTCATTTCAGACCCAAGGATCAGCCCGGTCATTATTGTTCCTCTTCGGAGGGATAGTCTGGGGTTGCTACCCTCTGAGAAACTAGCAAGATGGTCAGACTCGATTGCTCCAGAGCATCAGGAACTGGCGCGCGGTGCGCATTTGCGCTGTCAGGTTTGGAACGTCCGTGGCTGCTTGCCGTGCTCGTCTTTTGGGGTCTGACGCCCGCCCTGCGTTGTCAACAAGACCCGCCATTCAGCTCCTACCCTACCAGCATGCCTGTGACTGGCGTTGTACTAAACGCGATTACAGGCAAGCCAATTGAAGGAGCCGTTGTAGGCACTTTGCGTCCCGAAGACAGGCGCTATTTGACAACTCCGCCGCGCAACTTGATTTCGCCAAGGCCGTCCCCTCCGCATAAGATTCCTGGGCCTAAACAACAGCAGATGACGGATGCAGAGGGACGCTTTCGGTTCGAATCCATGGACTTCAAGGAGAGACAGTACTTCTATGTGACCAAGGCCGCCTATCTTGCGCCTGACTCCAGCGGATCTTCAATCCCCATTTTTGAAGTGAGTGTGATGCCTGGTATGGGAGAGCTGCGCTTCAAGCTGAATCCTGAGGCTGAGCTCAACGGGAAGGTCATATCCAGCGACGGACTCGTTATGAAGAGCCTGATGGTCAGTTTGTACCGGGTCCAATATACAGCGGGAAGGCCCCACTGGATTCACATCGGCCAGCAGCGAACCGATACCAGCGGGAGCTATCACTTCGGAGAGTTGCCGGCAGGTACCTACTTCGTGGTCAGCCAATGGCTCTTCGACAACGATCCACTTCCCCCTGATACGAACACCTGTAACGACAGTCCCTATATGCCGGACGGGGGTTTCGCGCCAGAGTCGGAACCGGGCGTGCTGGACTTCCACAAAGCGGTGCCGATCATTCTCACGGAAGGCGGGCACGCGGTGGCAGACCTCAGGCTGCAGCACCAGGTCTTTCATCCGGTGACCATCCTGCATGATCCAGACTTGAGCCCGGGCTTCCTCGAGATTGTCGATAGGAACGGCCGGAACTTAGAGCTACCAGTGAGCCCTTCTGTCAATTGTGTGCGCCGCCTGCATCCATCTGGCGACCGTCAACAGAGCACAATCCATCTTCCCGACGGCAACTATACGTTTCATCAACATGCAGCCTACTCCCTGAAAGACCCATTTAAGACAGGAGGAGCAAAACAGCCTGTCTTCCTCGGAGGTTATATCTCAGTGGCGGTTGCGGGTAAGCCGGTGTCCGTAATGCTTCCAGCAGTCCCGGAAGATGATGCGGCACCGGTCGAGATCCGGGTTCACCATGAGAAGACAACCTCCTCGGCAGATGGATCAACGCACGATGTGTGCTCTCCGAAAAGACCGGGTGGCGTACTTTTTGTTTCGCCGGGCACGAAGCTTCCTCCCCCTTTTCAGATTGAAATGCTCTCTGCAGACAATTTCGGCGGCCAAGGAGTCACTGTTCATGTAACAGAGAAAAACACCGATCTCTACGAGGCAGTTGGCTCACAGCCTGGCCGTTTCTGGCTTATTACACAGGTTCTGGATCTGGGGTATGTGTCAAAGATAAGTGCCGCCGGCCTAGACCTGCTCCAACATCCGCTAGTGATCGGCATGGACAGAACCAGCGTGGCTCTTGACATTACGGTGCGAGACGACTGCGGTAGGATTCACTTCGAAAAGCCTTGGACTAAGCCGGCTCCCGGTGCCGTGTTGGCCGATGCGGTTGGAATCGTAAACCCTTTCTTCGAGCTACTGGTTCCACAATTCTTTGGAGCTACCCCGCACGGTCAGTTCTCCCAGGAAAGATCCATGATGGAGCTTGGACGCCCCGCTTCCATCACCGTGGGCAATTTACCTCCCGGCCACTACAAGCTTTTCGAGGCATTCGACGAGAGTGCAGTCAGTAACTTTTCCCCTGTCGAACTGGACAAGCGGCTAGGACCAGCAAAACATATATGGCTCAAGCCCCGTGAGCAAGTGAACCTGAACATCCTTGATCTTCCCAAGTAGTGCAGCTGCCTATCACAAACAACTCGGACGCGCGCGCATGTCATCTTGTTACTCCTGACACGGAGATTCTAGACGGGTACGTTAGCGTTACCCGATTCCCAAGCTGGACGCTGCCGCCAGCCACCTCGACCCCCACACTGACGCCTCGAAGTTCTGCACGAAGTCGTCGTGTCTGTCGAAGATGATTCCTTGGGTATGGTCCTCAGAGAGCAGCGATACAGCATCGCCGTCGAAGGCACGGATTCCCTCACATGCCCCTAGGACTTTCCCGGTTGTAATAGCCACTGCTCCACACCAGGCGCTTTGCTTCACCCACAAAAAGGCATTCTCCTCCGGCAAAGACCTAGACAGCAGCAGGGGTATGCCCAAAGCACTGAGGCTTTCATCCCGGCTGAAGAAGCCGTGGCCCGTATCGGGCTGCCCATTTACCGCAGCAGCGTAACCGGTGCTGAGGGCGGTCCGTACATTGTCGGTAGCCTTCAAGCTCAACAACTGGCTTGGGCGAATGGCCGATCCAACGGCGAGCGAGAGACCGTCGAGGAAGTCTGACCTCTGTAAACGACCCTGGTTCTCCCTCACAAGCCGACCAATTGCCTCTTTCCTCGACTCCCCTAGCATCTGTCCTGCATATTCGTAAGCACCTTCAATGAAAACGGTGTTTTGACCAATTTCGACCTTCCGGGGTGCCGGGGTGGCCGACCTGCCGACACGAGAACTTGTGGGAGCACTCGCTGCTACAGAGTTGCGCCCTGCACTTGTCTATGGATTATTTGAAAGGAAGCTGTTCAGTGCGTGTAGAACTTCTGCCTCGTTGGAGAGAAAAATGTAGTGATCTGCGTTGGTTACGCGGACCACGGTGGCAGTGGGAATTCCATTCTTGAAGCTGTCTGCGATCAGAGTCATATGTTCGCGATCTGCCACTTCAGCCTGCCGAAGTTTGTCAGGGTCCCCGTCTAGAACCACGGAACCGGCATCAAGTGTCCTCTATGCGATAGCCTAGAAATTTCTCCGTATTCACGACATCGAAGTACCCTGATTCTTTGGCAAACTGATCCAGCAGGAAAGTGTGGCCCGCGCCGAAGATGACGAGCACGCGATCTTCTGGCTTGGCGAGCCGTCGCACGTTTTCCAAGATGATCATGTTGCGCGCATGCCAACCGCCAACCCAGTTCGCCCCAGGGTTGGTCTTGTTATCGCCGAACCGCAGCATCTCGAAGTAAATTCTGTTATTCGACAACCGGTACTCCTGCGCGTTCGCACGCTGAAACCATTCGAACATGGTATGAGTGTGCAGATAGGTGGACTCTCCGGCGGCAAATTGCTTGCCTTCCGCGAGAAACGCCTCGAACCGCGATTGCAGACCATGAGTAGCAGCATAGGCGGCGAAGTCGTAGGCGTCATCGGGTCCTGGGGGACCCGACTTGTAGTCCACCGCATCCAGTTGGGAGATGCCCATCTTGGCGGCGAGGCGCAGACCGAGCTGGTCGCGTTCGTTGGAAGTCAATGCATAATTTCCGCTGCGATATGCCGCGTAGCGCTGGTCAAGGTGTGCCTGTTCTGATGGCGGCAACTCGATGGCAATGCGAGTGGGTTTGAATCGCGCAACAGCTTCAACCAGTTTTTCAATCTGCTGCTGCCGTGCTGGCGTAAGGACGTCGTCCACTGCCATATTGCTGATGTCGTGATTCGGATTGTCGAAGTGCGTTGTTCCGAGGATCATGATCTGCGACTTCTGTCCGTGAGCCGACGCAACAAGCACCGGTAACCAAACCAGCAAAGCGAATCGAATCGAGCGCATACACAGCATTATGCGATATTCTCTCCCAGCTTTCATGTCGCCTCCAACCAATCGAGAAAGGAGCTGGCTTCTACTCAGCAGTTCCGCCGCTCCCCAAAACGGTGTTGTCGGCAATTACCCCTGCCAACCGAAGTTGTCGTGGGTAATAGTTCGCTGTAACGTGACAGAACGCATATGGCACCCACCCGAGAGCTATGGACTTCCAACCTCGTAGATGCAGCTAGAGCTATCGGCGACACCGAGCGTCAGCGCAGCAGATGGCTAGCTGCAGACGCCTTTGCATGGGAGCGACCCGAAGAGCTGATCAACACGTGGGACGATTCGCTGGTGGAACTCTTCCTCGAAGAGTACGGTGCTGGTCTATCGCGGGCGCAAGCCAATGCAGCCATCGCATTGCGCGATGAATTGAATAAGTACTGCCATGCAACGCCGGACATTCTCGATCCCCTGCAGGTGCTTACCGATCCTCGCTGGGAGGCCGTTCGAATCAAGGCCCGCTCCTTCGTCACCGCTTTCGAAACCAACCTGTCGGAGTAAATAGGCATTCGCTGACGGCGGACAATCTTGTTACTCCTGAAACGGAGGTTTCAGCCGGGTACGTCAGCGTCCCGACGATCCGAAAACTTCGACGTTTCCGAGGAACTGTGGCTAAGGGCACTGCGGGAAGGTTGTGCTGAGTAGGGCGATCGGCACACCGTCAGGTCTTAAATGCGTTGCCTCGAGAGGCTTACTGTGAGTGTTGTCTCGCCGCGCGCCTTCGCAGGTGACTTCTCTGATTTTGAGACTTACCGAGCCGAACATGAACCCCGAATTTAGAACCATCGTCTCGATGAAGTATTGCTCACCTCCGACGAGGTTCAGTGTGATGTGCGCTCCACTGTTCGAGTGCTTCGCTGTCCACCACGTTGCCGACAACGTGTGGAGACCCGGTGCCATATTGAACGTGATGAAGTGGCTTGGTTCCATGAAAGCCAGTTGGTGGTCTGCATCGAAAATACGACCTTTGAACGCTGCGGGATCATGGCCGGGCAGACCTCCCAGCATTGTCACTCCATGGGAGTAGAAGGTCACCTGAGCCGGAGGCGGCGCGACCGGTGAACCCTGGGCGAGCGCAGGAATGGCCGCGAGAATTGAGAAGTTGAGCACGCAGAGCCAGCATGAATCTAGCCCCATCCTATGTTTATCGCCACGCAATCCTTGCATACCTAACGTACGACCTCACCCCAGAGTTCAACTCACGCTAGCAGATTGCCAGACCATCTCAGTATCCCTCAAAGGCGACATTTGTTCGAGGTTGGTTTGTTCGACGATGCGCCTTGAAAGCGAGATTATAGGAAACCCTGGACCCCTTGGGTACTCTCTACCGTTCCATCGCCCTTTGAACTTGGACCGCAGACCAATGCCCAACTCTTCGGGGCGTTGGGATCCCACGGGCATTGAGTTCTGCGGCGATCGCGCGGAGCGAGCTCGCGCCGGTGGCTCGTATGGCTGTGATGGTTGGAACGAGCTCCGAGCGGACCTGGCTCGCTTTCTGGCTACGCACTTGCCGCGCAGCAGCTCCGATCTCTGCAAACCGCTCAGCCGAGACGCGCCGGCCGCCAAGCTTAGTTCCCCGTGCCTTTGCGGCGGCGAGGGCTGCCTTGGTCCTCTTCGAGATGGCCTCGGCTTCCTGCTCTGCAACAGCGGCCAAGATGTGGACTACGAACCGATTCGCCTGGGGCATATCGACAGCCACGAACTCGACGCCAGACTCCATGAGGTTCGAGATGAAGGCGACGTTGCGGGCCAGACGGTCCAGCTTGGCGATTACCAGGGTAGCGCGATGCTTGCGGCAGAGCTTGAGGGCGGTAGCGAGGGCAGGACGATCATTGCGCTTGCCGCTTTCGACCTCAAGAACTTCCTCTACAAGCGTCCAGTCTCCACCATCGAGAAAGGCGGCGACGGCAGCGCGCTGTGCTTCGAGGCCCAGCCCGCTTATGCCCTGCCGTGCCGTTGAGACTCTCAGGTAGCTTACAAACTTGCCGTTTTCCATCGCTTCGAGCACCTGTTACGTTTCTTCTACGTCCCTTGAAGCGGCGTTACTGCCAACCTTGGCCGGCCAGTTGGGTCGAATTGTTGATCTCTGACCCGAGAGCCTGAACTTAGCGAAAACACCGACTTTCCGGGAGATTCGATCCTTCATCTCTGCGGGGCAAGCTGCTTACATAGGGTTGCCTCTTCACAACGCCAATGGCGGCAGGAGTATGCGACAAATGCGTGTCGCAAGCCAATCCGCTGAAAAGACCGCAGGTGTGCGCCGAACTCGCAACTGAAGCCGGCCGTCTCCGCAGCACAGGTCTTTGGATAGTTAACAATCGTTGAGATCCTAGATCTAACGGCAGCGGGATAGGCTGGAAGAAATCCATCCAACACGTCGTCATACTGCCCGTCGGAGAGATCTTCTAACTTTTGGGAAGGGCAGAGGCGGTGTGTGTCAGCGTTGTATTTCCCCCAGGCGCTGCTCCAGTCAACTGTCTGCGTGTTGGCAGGACTAAAGATCAGCAGGAACGCCGCGATGGCTGCGATTGTTTTCATAGATCATTGAGTGTAGCCCGCAGGACGGGCGAGGTACTTCTCCAGTCGGCATATCGGAGCACACATGAACCTGCTGGAATGCGGCATTCCTTCAAAACGGCATGGTCGGCAACTTCGACCAGCGGAGACGGTCATCCTTCCAGTCTAACCGCTGAAGACAGGTTTGGCTTCTCAACGAGGGAGCACGAGTGACGTGTAAAAGGTGTCGAGTCACGATGGTGGAGCTCAAAGGCCACATCTTCCACGGAAAGCGTAAGTTCCGCTGTCCACTCTGCAGACGCGCAAAGATGAAGAAGCCGCAGAAACCACAAGATCGCTCATGACGAAGTTGAGTCGGTGAGTACGCAAGGTTAGACAACGACGCTCGTCCACTTCAGGAGCCACAGGATGCCTAAATACATCTATCCGGACATGCCAGAGATGGGAACAGAAGAGGACTACGAAACGCAGAGCTATTGGCCTCTCTGTTACCCGCGCATTTATGACAATGTGTCCGCCTATACCAGCCCGAAAGCAGTCGCCTTCGATCTTGCATCGATCTTTAGGAGTTACGCTCTGTTCTTTCGGAGGTCCCCCCACCAGCTCGACAGGGACACTCACAATGCCGGCATGATCGCCGCCGCCTCGTTTCATGCAGCCAGATTGACCGATTTGCGGGTTCCGACCTTCTTTGTAGAGCACGATCTTCTGATGGCTTTGTCTAAGACCACGCCTCCCGAAGCGATCGACTGGAAGGCTTTGCACCTGCCGTTCGATGCTGCCGTCTTTATTCTGCCTCCAGGGGCAATCACGATACCGGGGTCCGGCAGCATTGGCTTTCTGTGGTATTCCCGTGCCTTCGAGGGCAATAGAGTCCGCGTCCCCAGCGGGGTTGAGCACGATTTCACCCTCCCCAAAAGTCAGCTGTACATACGGACGGTTTTAGCGGAGAAACCCGGCAGTCCGGCCGTCGTGCATCACATCATCGATGGCGAAGCAAACACTCTTATAGATCTAAGCAAAGCACTTGAAGATAACGACGTCATGCCCGGTAGTGTTCCCTTCAGTGTTGCTGAACGTAGGCTTGGTGGCATGATTGCTGGTCTTGTCTTCAATCTTGTACTAGCGATGGCAGCACGTCCCGAGTTGCTGACCCAAGGCACGTTCAGCGGAAAACGGTCGAAGCGCGGGTCCGAGTTCTGGCAGCCCAATATCATCGGAAAGAACTATCGTGTTTCCGGCAGCGACGGCAAAGGAGTGACCGGCCTCACTCACCGGATGCACTGGCGACGCGGCCATTGGCGCAATCAGGGCTACGGCGTTCAACGAATGCAGCATCGGCAGGTCTGGATTGAACCGACTCTGGTCGCTGGGGAATAATCTGCAGAAACGATGATCTTGGTTCGGGGGCGAGGATGCGTCAGCGTACAGGTCTTCCTATGATCCGGTTTGGCAACACCAGGACAATTCCACCCGAAAGGATAGCGATGCCTGCCCACTCCTGCCAGTGTTGCCGAGAAATCCCAAACAACATGAGCCCCACTCCGATGAGCATACAGCCGAGCCAACGCTTTCCTAATGCCATAGCTCCTCCTTCAATTAGCCACTGGCTAAGCCTTCGGACAGACCGCATGCTTTCAGCTAGCGGGCGCAATCCTGGACAATACGAGCAAGTTTTCCGTGGGGTCGATTGTGATGCTGCACGGTTCGTATGACTCGACACGAGTAATGCCGTCAACGTGTAGATCAACTTGAGCGAGAATATCTTCGCTCTCTAGACTCACGAAGATCGTGCACCGCCAGTAAGCTCCGGCATTTCGCCAGAAGAGATCGCATTTCCTCCTGTCGCGATGTTTTTGAACGAAGGTGTCGTTCTCGCGAAGCCGGGAAACAATCCGTCCAAGCAAATAGGGGTCTTCAAACTTCTGGTTGGCAATTTCCTTGAGTTGCTGCGCATCTGTCATCTCATTGGCCGCTGCAATAACTATACAAAGACAAGCTCATGACGCGTAAGTTGTTCATTGCCGGTAGCTTCTTTTCCTTAACAGAAGGGGGCCGTGGAAATGACCGGCCTCTGCAAAGCGTGGAACGGAGAAACTGTCCCACCCTTTACACAGTCCGTTGGAAGACGCCGGTGCTGCCGGCGTCTCCCACATTTCGCACCGCTGCGGCGACGGGTGTATGTATGTAATTACAGCAATACGCTTATAGGCTGAGACCAATACCGTAGCCACGCTGAATCTCTCGTTGCGGGGGCTTTTGACCTTGTTCCTGCTGGGGCGTTTTCTCACGTTCGGGTGCCTTCTGTTGCTGAACTGCCGGGGCTGTCGTGTGAATGGACACGTCCCGGGCGTTCGCAGGAATGCTCTTCAGGCTCCTGGCTTCTGGGGTGTCCCCGGTCACGATGAACCGTTCTGCTGAAATGCGGCGTCCGCTTTCGACGGCGTAGCCGTGTTCGATGTGCCGAGCCTGCCTGGGCATTAGTTCGATCTCCTTGCCGCTGTCCAGCCGAACTTTCAGGCTGCCCCTGTCGTCGATCCGGGTGACGGTTGCAAAATCTCCTGCCCGGACGTTCAGCTCTTTGTCATTCCGAGTGATGCGGATTCGCTCGCCTTGAGAGATGGGCTGCTGCTCGGGGCGGTAGACCTTGGAATCGTTGGTCGCGGTCTTCAAGCGGGATGGGCTGTAGGTAACAAGATCATCCTGGCCCGTCCTGACGATGATGAGGTTGCGGCGGGAATCTACCGCTTCAACGGTAGCTTCAGTTTTCGGGAGAAGACCGTGCTTTGGACTTCCCTTGCCGTACTGGATCACGTCTCCGGGTTTGTAATCCGCCGCTCTGCCTTCCTGCCTGAAATGCTGCTCCTGTAATACAGTCCGAACTTCCTTGTTCGGCGCGAGTCGGCCCGCCTGCTGCAGCTCGGCTCGGACCTGGGCAGTGATGGCCGCTCGATCCGATTGTTTTTCTGAGAGAACAACTGTTCTGTCTCGCGTAGCGGCATACTCTTTTGCGACTGCGGAGATCCGTTCCGAGGGCTGGGCGTGCTGGTGGACCTTCCCTTGGCTTTTGAGCTTATCTATAGATACGTCCGTTTTCCCAGCTCGGAATCCTTCCACGGCCTTGCGCAACTCACTCTTTACCTCGGCACGTGGAATCTCGATGGCGGCGGTCTTCGAAATATCGACGGAAAGCCGCTTGCCCAGAGAATCGGCGTCGTTCGTGTAGATGCGTGCGTCCTGGGAAGCACGCGATACAGCGACATAAGCGAGCCTGGTATTCACCAGCGAGCGGGCTGTTCCGGTGTCGAAGTTTGCCAGAACGCGGTCCTGGGTCAATCCCTGCGAGCTGTGCGACGTTACGGCGTAGCCGTGGTCGAACTGCCGCAGCTTGGCAGGATCGAAGGTGACGGTGCGCTCGCCTTTGCCGTCCATCCGGACGGTCATCTGGCCCGGCGCAGCGGAGACGACGGTCGCGAGGTCGCGGTTTCGAATGTCGAGCGTTTTGGCATTCGTGGTGAACTGAATTCGATCGCCTGCGGCGAACTCGCGGGTGCTTTCCCGGTAGGCGTTGACGCCTCGCAGACGCTTCGGATCGTAGCTGACGATCTTCCCGTTCTCCAGCTCCACCGTGAGCCGATTCGCAGCGGTATCAATGCTGCGGACAATAGCGAAGCTGTCTTTGACGATGCCTTCGGCCTTGCTGCCGGTGGTGTACTGGAGAATGTTTCCGAGTTCGTAGCGAGCGGCCCAGGTGCGCTCCGCGCCGGTCATATCGTTACGGTTCGTGAGAGTGCGGAACGTCTCGGCGTTGCCGGAAAGGACGCCTTTCTCCTTCAGTTCCACCCGCACCGCCTCGTTCAACAGCTGACGGCTTTTGTTATCCGGGGAGACGATGATGGTGCTTTCCGGCTTGCTAGCGTAGTCGCGGGCTATGGCCTGAATGCGTTCCGGTCCGTTTGGAATTTCTGTGACCCGGCCTTGCTCGCGAAGCAATGCGATGCCGCGTTCGGTCTCATTCCGTGCGAGATGTTCGACCGCCCGCAACAGCTCGGGGTCCTTCTGCCGCACGATCTGGTCAAGCTGCGAGGTTCGCATTCCAGCGTCCTGCATCTGCTGGAAAGGGCGGCCTGCCTCTACGCCCTGGTGCTGGCGTATGTCTCCAATGACGACGATGTGATCGTTCGGTCCTACCTTGTCGAGGAACTGCCGCATCTGTTTCGAACTGGCCAGACTCGACTCGTCGAGTAGGTAAAGATGCCGCGCGTCGGGGTCCATTGCCGTTTTACGCTGGAGGAAACTTTGCAGCGTGTTGGCCTCGATTCCCGCGTCGCGGAGCTGGCCGCTGGCCTTCGACGTGGGCGCGAAACCTTCTACCCTGTACCCGCTCTTTTCCGCGCCCTCGCGGATGGTTTCGAGGGCGGTCGTCTTCCCTGTTCCAGCCAAACCCTGCAAGCCATGAACCCGGTCCCGCGTCGTCAGAATGTCCTCTACGACGCGCCGTTGGGAGTCGTTTAGAAAGCCGCGAGCGTTCGCCTGCTCTTCGGCCATCGCTGCGGTTGTGATGGAAGAAACAGTGTTCTTTCCCTGGAGTACGTGGTTGATGTTCGCCCGTTCCTGAGCGATGGTTTCGGGTGTGGTGAAGCGGCCAGCGGACGCGTACTTGGGTGCCTCGACAGAGCGGAACTCACCGGCTCTCTGCCTGGTCTGGAACTCTGCTCGAACCTCGGCGGCGGTCACGTCGCCCATTCCCCGACGAAGCGCATCCCGCAGAATGACCCGCTCGTCGGCAACGGCCTCGCGCTCAAAGGCGTGGGCTTTCGCGTATGTGACGGCCTCCCTCGCCTGGTTGGACTGCTCCGGGGTGACAGCATTCTCCCTGGTGCGGCTCCGGGCCGCGTTGATGACAGTTTCGTGCTGGTTGCCGAACGTGGCGGCAAGATCGCGGTGCGCGGCGAGTACCTGGGCAGAGGTCAACTCCTGCTTGGCTTCACGGGTGGCATGAGCGGCAATCTGGGCGGCTCCCGGCCCGGTGAAGCCGGCCTTTTCCATGTGCTCCCTGATCTGTGCGGACCGGGGGCTGGACGCCTCCAGGTACTCGGCAGAGTAGCCCTTGATCTCCGGTGCGCCGCTCTTCCCTGCCTCCATTTCGTAGCCAAGGTTCTTGAGCCTTTGGAAGAGTTCGGCCTGGTAGACGGCCGTCACATAGTTCTGGCTCTCAAAGAAAGCCTTCTCCTGCAAAGCTCGCGTCGATCCGTCCGCACGTTCGGTCACGTTGAAGATGACGGCGTGGGTGTGGAGCTGTGGGGCGGCGTACCCGTCTACCGGTCGGGCTGTGTCATGTTCGAAGGTAGCGGCGACGAACTTCCCGGTCGTCTCGGCAGGATTGTTGCCGCCGATCCGGGCTTGGGTAAACCGCTCCAGCTCGGCAAGCGCAACGCCAACGGCCTCGCGGTGAGCCTCTCGAACTCGCTCATCCCCGCCCACCAGAGCGGTCAGGGAAACCGACTTGGAAGGGGCGAACTGAGCATCCCATCCGGCTCGGTGCTCGACCGCTTTCGTAGTCGAACCGTCCAGGTTTTTGTACTCCTGGGCCTCCCTGTGTCTTACCAACTGCTCACCGGTTTCCGGGTGCTGCCCTTCTGCAAGCCGGTTGAAGGCGAGCGAGCTGACCTCGCCCGAAAGTCCAAGCGAAGCCGCCAGCTCACCTCTCCATTCGCCCCTCACTTCCTCGCCTTGCTGGTAGTAGCTCTGGGTCGAGGAAGCGTAGTCGAGCTTGTGGTACGTGGCGGCTTGTCCGGCGTTGAGCGCAGATGAAAGTGTGAGCATTTGAGCGGGGTCGTCCCTCTACATCTGGATGAAGTGGTGCTGATTTGACGGCTTTTCCGGTCCGGCTTTCGGAGGGTCCAGCTCCCTTGAAAGACACTCTTCCTGAAGGATTTCTGCTTCCAGTTCCGGCTCCGGCTGGGCCTCCTTCTGCTCAGTCTTCTTGCGTGATTTCCGGCTCTTCCTGTGCTCGGTAGCCTCCGTGCCCACCTCTCCTCCTGGGGCCGGTGCTACCGTCTCGGCGGCTTCCGTCACCACGGTTTCTGCCTCCTCGGGAGGCTCTTCAAAGCCAGCGGTCGGGGTTGCTGGTGCCTCCGCCGCAGCCGCATGTTTGGAGGCGGCTCCGGGCTTTGGAGGGCGCGGTTTCAGCGTGTCGGGGTCGAAGCTCAGCTCCCCTTCCGCGCCGGTGCGACTGACAAAACCGGGGCTCACTTTCGGCAGGCTGATGTAGTTGAAGTTGAACTGCGCGACGTTGTTTCCGTGCTTCAGGTAGGCGTGTAGATCGTCCAGTCCGGCAATCTGGGACTCCATGACGAGCGGCTCGATCTGCCGGTCAAGGGAGTAGTTCCGGCCCTGCTTTGCCCCGTCGTGTTTCGTCTCCTTGACGCGTTCGATCTCGACGTAGCCAATGGCTTTGGAGATCCACTGCGCTGCGTTGGGTTCCGCCGTCTTCATGAAGAGTTTGGTGGCCGGTTGGGACACCATTACCTCGGCCAGCTTGTCGCCGTAGATGGCCTGGAGCTGTGCCCTTCCCTGGAAGCCAAGCACCATCGGGTTCTTCGATTTGCGAGCCTCAGTGAGGGCAGTATGGAGCTGCGGGAGTCGCTGCAGGCTTGCCAGCTCGTCGATCACAAACCAGACTTTCCTTTGGTTCGGGGCGGGTTCATTCATCAGCCGCATCACCAGCAAGTCAATCCAAAGGGAGTGCAGCGGACGGAGTGTGTTGCGCTCGGTCGGACGTGACGTAATGAACACCCAACCCTTGCGAGTTTTCGACCAGGAGCGGGCATTCCACTCACCGTTCGCCTCCTTCTTTGTTGGTAGAAGCCGGAATGATTTTGCCACGATTCCGAGTGAAGAAAGTACACCAGCCCGCTGTGGCCCGGCGTTCCGGTCGATGTAGAACGCCATCTCCGTTCCTTCCACCTTTGCGAGTAGTTCGTCATCGCTGGCGAGCCAGTCTGCGAGCTGATGAGGGGTTGGTCCGTACTTCAGAAGGTGGGCGAAAATCTGCGCTGGCGTCTGATGAAAGAACTCGTCTTTACCCTCGCCCGTCGGCTGATACAGAGAGGAAGCAACGGCGTCTGCCTCGGCGTTGGACTCAATTTCCTGGGCTGGACCCCAGTAAGGGCAGCGAGCGTCCAAGGGGTTCAGAATGATGTCGCCGCGCTCCGCGTCGAAGAATTTCTGGACGTATTCGGTCGCGGGATCGTAGACCACCGCAGAGTCTCCGCGCTCCGCTACCTGCATGAGGAGCTGGGTAATCAGCTGAGTTTTACCCACGCCGGTATCGCCCATCATGAGGAAGTGCTGCGCTTCTTTCCGGGCCGGAATCCGAATCTTTTCCTCCATGTCAACCGAGTTGAATCCGATGCCGTCGCCCTTCTGCTTGCGCACGAACTCCTCGGGCTTCATGAGGACGGGTCCGCGTAAGAGGCGACCGTATTTCATCTGCCGGAATCGCTTCATTTCCGCTGGAATGCTCAGGGCGAGCAGGGCCACGAGCGAGAGTGCCGCCCATCCCAAACTCACCGCGTAAGAGCCTATGAAAGTGTCCCCTTCGAAGATCGCGCCGCGAAGCCAGCGGCTCATTGCCACGTCGGTAAACGTCTCTGGCTTACCGGTGTAGAAGCCCCGGTATCCCTGAGAAAGTGGGAGAGCGGAGAGCTGGACCGGCAGGCGGTGACCGTCCGGGAATACTGTTTCGCCGTCTTCGAAATCGACCGGCAACGCTCGTCGCGGCTGCACCTTCGGGCCTCCAAGATAGACGAGCTGGTAGTTCCCGTGCGCCTTGAAAAGTGCTCCTGCGGAGCTGCGCAGGTAGGCCCCGCTGTAGGCTTTTTCGAGCGGCGTCGTGCCGAATCGCAGGTGCTCCCAGCCGAACAACAACGTTAGAAGCAAAGCGAGACCAAGCGCGAAATACGAATAGATCGGAACGTGCGGCGGGAAAACCAGTGTCTCTTTACGGCCCCATGCGTTATCCGGCATTTACTGCTCCTTCTGATCGTGGCGGTACTGTTCCGTCACCTGACTGGTGACGCTTCGTTTCTCTGCGCGAACGTGGTCAAGCAGGGCGCGGAACTGCTCGTCGGTATAGTCCTCTCCAAGCGCAATTGGTCTCAGAAGATTCACCAGAAACATGCGAAGGCCGATGAGTTCCGTAAGCAGAATGTCGTCCTTCGGGCGACGTGCGGCGGCTAAAAGCTCCTCACGACCCCACTCACCAAGTGCCTTGCCGTGATGCTTCGCTACTGCCTCCAACTCGGCTAATTCGTCGGGCGTGAGCTTCACATTTGCGCCGCATCTTCTCGCGAGTCGTCCCTTGGAGCGGCGCAAGCGAGAGTCGAGGTCGGAGACCTGCATTGCATGTAGTTCGGACATTCAAAGCCTCCTTTTACAAAGGGTTCTAACTGCAACCCGCAGGGTTCTTGTTAGAACCCGGAATGTCCTAAGCTGTACATTCCAGACATGTTGCCGGACGGTAACTTCTCCGGTGCTCTACACCACCCTGGAAGGGATGGAGTGTCATCCTTCCCCATGTGCGCAGCACATTTCGGTTTTCAGGGTGGGTAGAGGCTGCGGTTGCTGTTCCTGCGAGGGCGATTGCTGCGGGCTACTTGGAGCCCACAGCATGAGGAATCGCACCGTTCGTCGCACCATTGCCAGCGCCATTGTTCTTGCTAGCGATGGTTGCGGCGGGCTTCTTGATGCGAAGGGCGGCAGGAGTCTCGCCGCCCTGATGCTGCGTGAGGTATTGCTGAAAGTCCTTGTCCTTGGTAAACACATACTCAAGGGCCTGGTTCACCACATCGTCAGCGGATGCCTTCGCGAAATGTGCGTACTGGTCAACCCGCTTCGCGGTTGACTCTTCAAGTCTTACGGTGGTCTCTACCTTCTTCGAAGCCTGGATGCTGAGCAATGGCATGGTGAGTTCTCCTCTTCAAAACTGGTTAGGCTGCGTGGCTGGAGTCAGACGCGGAATAGATCACGTCGTGGTCATACGTTTGGGTGTTCTGGTCGTAGCCGCGAACATGAATCAGTTCGCGGACCCGGCGCTTTCCATCGGGTGCTCGCTCGCAGTACAGGGCGAAGTCGATAGCTGAAGCCGTCTCAGAACGCATGAAGGAATGATTGAGGTTTGGCCTTGCACTCAGAGCAAGGTTGGCAAGCCGTCCGAGTGCGTCAAGGGCACTGCTCGCGTGGATGGTGGAGAGCGTTCCACCATGGCCGGTGTTCATGGCTTGCAACAGGTCGTAGCCGCACTCATTGCGAATCTCGCCCATGATGATGCGGTCGGGCCGGTGCCGTAGAGCAGCAGCCAGCAGTTCGCTTGGGGTCACTGCAACCTGGCCGGGAATCGCATCGACTGCCTCCCACTGCACGGCGTTTGGGTGGGCAATCCGCAGCTCGGATGGCTGCTCAATCACGCATAGCCGCTCGGTCATAGGAATGTGGTCTAGCAGCGCTTTCATCAAGGTCGTCTTGCCGCTGCCGGTTCCACCCGCGATGATGCCGTTCTTTCTCTGCATCACCAGTCCTACAACGAAGTCCCGAACCTTCTCCGGGAGACTACCGGACGCCACAAGCTGATCGCTGGTGAACCACTGGTTGAACTTGCGGATGGTCAGCGAAGGTCCGTCCTTTGAAGCTGGCGGGCCTACCACCGCGACGCGCGAACCATCGGGCAGCCGGGTGTTGAGGATCGGGTTCTGACTCGTCAGATCCTGTCCGAGAACACGCGCAACCCTCTCGATGGCAGCGGTGAGACGCTCATTGGTGTACGGGTCGGAAAGCTCGATCTTCTCGACCTTTCCTGCACGGTCGGCGAACACGCCTCTGGTGCCGTTCACCATCAGGTCAGAGATCGTCGGGTCTAAAAGGAGTGCCTAAATCTCCTTTGGAAAGTACGGCAGAATGAGGTCGTAGCTCACTGCTGGCCTCCACTCTGGGCAGCCATGGACGGCGCGGCTTGGACACCTGAACCGGTTCCTGGAATGATCGGTCTTCCTGGTGAGGCCGGGACGAAAGCCGATCCCGCCGGCTTCTCGTTGTTGCTGTCAAACCCGATGCGGCTCTCGTGGAACTCGGTGATGGTGAGACCGAGCGGATTGATCGTCTCGAACTGGGGAAACCGCTGCGACTGCTGGTTCACCTGGGCCGGGTTGATGTAGTACGTGACAGACAGCATCCAGTGCTCGGTACGCGGTGCCTGGGAGGTTCGCGATGAATAGAGCTTGTCGAGGTTCACTAGCGCCGTTCCCCTCGCCAGAGTCACGTTCTGGACCGTCTCCTCGCTCATGGCTGTGATGGTCACGTTCTTTACTTCCACCTCGCTCTGCTCCGTCTGGCCGGACATTACCTCCGAGATTTTGTGATTCGTGTTGTCGTCGGCCATGCCCTGAGCTGCAAGCGGCTGGGAGAGAAAGTAGTAGTTGAGCGGGTACTTCTTCGCGACCGTTTCCTTGTTGAGCGTGAACCGGTAATTGGCCCAGTCCGTAAGGTAGGTGCGCACCTCGCCTTCGCGCGGGCTGTACTGGAGATCGCTGTACTGGATAGCCTGCGCCCGGCCCATCTCATCGATGCGAACGTAACGGTTCACCAGCGGTTTCTTAGACAGAGAAGCGATGGTTACCAACGATCCAAGCAGGGCGATGGATAGCGCCCCAATCACGAACCGGCTCGTCTTCCGCTCCGCGTAGTGAGAGGCATAGACCTCATTCGCAATCTGGTCAGTGAGCATCGCTTGCTGGGGCGTCCATGCTGCGTCGGTGAGCGGGGCGGTTTGGGTTGCCATGTGAGTTCCTTTCGGGTTGAGCGCTGTGGTGGAAAAGAACGCGGACGATTGCGACGATGACAGCCACCAAAAGAATCCACCGGAAGATGCGCAGCAGCTTTCTGGGAGCGGCTGGGTGGATGAGTACCGGGTGTTCGTCATAAAACGGAGGTCGAAACATAGCTACACCCCTACAAGGGCTATCAGTTGAGAGCCAACGGATTCAGCACGGCCAGCCATCCCGGCAGCCCCGCCGAAGATCGCCTGGGTCAGGCTCGGAATGAAAAGCATGTTGAAGATAAAGGCGACAAACATCGTGATCACGGGCACAAGATTGGCGAGCCACATTGCAATGGAGTAGTCCCCGTTGAATGTCTGCTGAAGGAACGTGGTGAGGAAACCGGCCCAGACGAAAAGGAAGGCTGCAGCGACGGCTCGAATCATCGCGAAACCAATCAGCACATCGATGTACTGGAAGAACTTCGAGCGGAAAGAGTTCGTTAGATAGAGCGGAATGAACACTGGTCCGAACAGAGCCGACACGCCGTACAGAATGAACGAGCTGATGTTTATAAGGAAGAGAATGGCCGACGACACACCCAAGATTGCTTGCACCACCATGTAGCAAAGAAGCTCAAGCGGAGCTGTAAGCGACGGCGTGTCCATCTTTGTTGAGGCCTCACGGAGAAGGCTGGTAAGGGTGTTGAGAGAGGTTTGGTCTAAAACCTGTGCCAGCGCCTCAGCAAGGTAACTGAACAGATGGTTAAACCCGAAGCTGGCACCTGGGAATGGATTTACCCAGAAGTGCTCCAGCAGGGCGCAAAAGCCGAGCCTAAGCATGAAACGCATGACGGTTCCGGCATCCACACTTTGTGGACGAAAGCTGATGGTCCAGTTGGCCGTATTGATTGAGATGACCATCTGGACCAGCATCATGATGGCGACGAAGCTGAGCAGAGACATGCCGACACTCGTCAGCACGCCGCCGTTCTGAGTCGTTAGGTTCGTAAGGTTCTGCGCAAAGACGGAGAGCCAATTCACACCCTGAGCTGGGGCTTGAAACATCGCTAGTAGTGCCATCGGAAGTCCTCAGAATCTTGGCGTCGTGGTGGTTGTAGACAGCTACGGAAGGTAGTTGTTCCAGGTCTTCTGCTCATTCGCAGGCATCTTGCTCTTGGAACGGCGGATTGTGTCCACCTTCTTCGCTTCGTCCTCGCGATACTTCTGATCCGCTGCAGCCTGGCGCTGCTGTTGTTCAAGGACGGCAGCGGTGCGAGCTGCCGCCGCTGCCTGGTCCTTGCGGATGCCGTTCTGCCTGACCAACAATCCACCGATAACGGCAAGTGCTGCAAGGATCGCGATTAGAAGTTTGGTGTTGATAGCTTTGAGCATCCGGTGTTTCCTCCTCGACGGTTAAGGCTTCGACATGCCCCGCAGAGATGGTTATGGAAGGTAGTTATTCCACGTATCGCC
The DNA here is from genome assembly GCF_000178975.2 of Granulicella tundricola MP5ACTX9. Taxonomy (NCBI): domain Bacteria; kingdom Pseudomonadati; phylum Acidobacteriota; class Terriglobia; order Terriglobales; family Acidobacteriaceae; genus Granulicella; species Granulicella tundricola. Next base: position 38,829 of record NC_015060.1, read on the forward strand.
CTGGTTCTCGGGGTGCTTCGGAGCAGTGAGATTCTGCTGCCGAATGTACGCGGCGGTGTTGAGGTCGCGTGCAGCGGCGTTGCGTTGCTGCATGTTTTGGATGGCGAGCTGGGTAGCGATGCAGGTATGGAGCGATCCCTGGGCCTGCTGATCGTTCATCTGCTGAACCTGCCCGGCGTTGAGTAGGTTGAGTTGCTGCACCTCACTGTTCGTGTCGTCGCTGCCGTCGAGCTGCTGTTGCTGCAAATTCTGCTCGGCGGTGCTGCCTGCCGCCCTCGCTGCGCGATAGGAACCGACTGCGTTGAGACAGTCGGGTGAGGCTGCATCGGACGCCTCGATCATCGCGAGCTGGGAGAGCTGGGTGGACGATCCAACCGACTGCCCGCTGAGCAGGGTGATGGTGTCCGTGGACAGGGAGACGTTGCCGTTCTTCCACGCCGAGTTTGCGGTCGTGGCCGAGTCGGAGTTGAGGGCGACGGTGAGGCCGTTTGTCTCACCGAAAGTGTTGGCGACGTTGACGTTCTTGAGCTGGTTGAGTTCCGTCTTCCAGACCGTCTTGATGGAGAAGTTCTTGAGGCTGGCGACGGTCGTGTTGTACTGGCTCTTCGCCGTGGTGTACATGTTCGTGAGGGTTGAGAGCTGCGAAATCAGGCTGGCGTACGACGTGGGATCGAACACGATATCGCCTAGTCCAAAGAGGGCAAAGCTCGGTGTGGCGGTTCCCAGCACCAGAGCCATGCCAACGATCCAACGGGTACGGCGTTTCCTGAGAGACGCCTTGAACGCGGTGTAGCTGGGATTCATTGCATAGCCTCCTCTCGGTACATCGAATGCAGGAAAGTTGAGCAGCCTCAACGCGAGACTGCGAAGGGTGTTATGCCTCCTTTCCGGGGTTAGAGGGTGGGATCGACGCGATGTTCCGCGTAGGAAGGAACGAGAAAGTCCTGGTTGATGTAGACCCTCGCGCGGGACCCTTCCTTAACGGTGATGACAGGCAGGCGGCTCAGAAACTTGTTGAGGACCTGTTCAGACTCCGCGGCGGTCTGGGACGAAATACCGTTGCGAATCTGGGTTCCCGAGTCGAGGACGCTGCCTGAATTTCCAACCTGGGCCAGCCCGCCGATCCCGCCCACTGCGGCGGCGGCAACGAAGCTGGAGAGGTAGTGATTGTTGACGCTGGTCGCCAGGCCGGTCGTACCCAGCGGGTCAAGTCCGGTAAAGCGATTGAGGTCGAGTGAGAACCCGTCCGGGCAGATGGCTCGGTTGAACGTCACCATGAGCTTGCGCTGGCCAGATGCGCCGACGCTCTGGACGTTGCCGATAAGCCGGGTGCCCTGCGGGAAGAGAAGCTGCTGGTGGTCATGCGAGTAGTAATCGGTCGTCAGCATCACGATCATGGGACCGGCAAGTGCCCCGTCGATGTGGTTCGTCACCACTCCCTCGAACACAGTGCCTTCGAACACGCGGTAGAGCCTCCCCTGAAAGCCATCGAAGTCATACGCCGCAGTGGGGTCGCGCTGGGTTGTGGAACGCCGGTCTGAGACGCTCTGAAGCCCTTCCGAGCCTCCTGGAGCTCCGTTCCGGGCCGACAATGCATTCAGGACTCCGCCCGGCTCGTCTGACGCCACTGGAGACCCTTCTGCTTCTCCTCTGGCTACATCCTGGCCCTCTGCACGGTCCGCGAGCACCCCGCTTGCTTTGCCGGAGCTGGTTCCCTGCCCTGCCGAGCTGGAGAAGTCGATCGCTACCGTGTCGCTGGCAAGAGCCTGCTGGTGCTGTTGTTCCCGGAGCAATGCTTTTTGCTTTGCCTGGGCTTGGGCCTCCGACACCCCGGAGGTCTTCTGCGGGGCGTTGGGATTGTTGCTGCCGTACATGGCCTGGCGCTGGGCCGGGGTCATGGCCGGGGCGGTGGCAGATTCGGGGCCGGGGGTCTCCTGCTGCTGCTGTAGGATCGCTGCTTGTGCGGCGATTTCCTGCTGGCGTAGCAGCTCGGCCTGGTCGTGCTGGGCCTGACGTGCCTGGGCAGCCTGGAAAGAATTCACCTGACCGGAATCGCTGACGACGGGCTTGCTCGGCAGGGCGCTTTTCGCGGGTTGGTTTTTGGCGTGACCGCTTGCGAGATTGCCGACGTTGGCAATCCCGATGATGCCGACGACAACACACGCTCCAATGACGAGGGGCTTCGAAGTCTTGAGCGGTGCGGTGGCCTGCGGCTGGCCCGGAACGGTCGGGTTGTGGTCGGGCGTGGAAAGATCGTTATGCTCATCAACCATGGCTAGTTCACCCCCTGCCGCTTGAAATCAACCCGCTGCTTGCCGATGGTGAGGTAGCCCTGGAGCATGGTCTTGTCCACGGTGTAGAGGCCGTCGTTGTAGCTCCAGTTGATGAGGCTTCCCTTCCCATCTTTCAACTCGTAGAGGACCGGCGTTTCCTGGAACTTGCCGCGCAGATAGGTGAACTTGTCGTCCCGCCAGACTTCCTGAAGTCCCAACCCATCGGCCTTCTTGCGGTCCCATGCGTAATCGAAGTGGAGCTGGCCGGGATACTGGCTGCGATAGCTCTCGGCCTTCGCCTCTGCCTGCTTCCGCTCCGTCGCCTCCTTTGCCTCTGCCTCGGCTGCCTCGCGCTTCGCCTTGTCCAGCTCGGCGGCAGGCACGAACACGGGTAGGGTCACCAGCTTTTCCTTCCCGGCCTGGTCGCCCGGCGAGATGAACACCTTGGAGTCGTAGTGTGGATCTGCGTCGGCAGAGACCTCGCGGAGCTGCAGCGTGTACTCATTGCCGTGGTCCGATACGATATGCACGTCGGTTGTGCTGTTCGCCACCTTGGGCTTGATGGAGATGAACCGGCTAGCGACGTGCCCGCCGTCGAATACCCAGCTCGACGTATCGCCTCCGAACACCGTCGCAACCTTCTCTTCGGCTGGCAACAAAATCAGGGTGGATTGAAGTAAACCGGTGCGGATGACGGGGGGCGCTTCGGTCTCCGCGATGACGATGCTCCGGGGCGCATTGGCCTGGATGCGAGGCTTGGTTGTGACGGTCTGACTCAGGGCCGGAATCGCAGCGGAACCGGTGAGCAGGAGCGCGGTCAGGATGTTCTTGGAAGTCTTCATTACGCCTGTTCTCCATTCGCGAAGCGCTCGATGCCTTCGGTGAGGCCATACTTCTCGACCAGCTTCGACCGGCGAACGCGGTCCTTCGGGCGGGTCGAAAACTTGGCGTAGCTGCGGTTGTCAAGATTCAGGGTCACCACCTTGGTGAGCCCGTCGCGGCGCACGTACAGCGCTTCCCTCTCCCGCAGCGACTCGAATAGATCAAGCTGCTGGGTCGTGAGTTTGAATAGCTCGCCGTAGAACTTCCGGTTGAAGGTGGCATCGGGCAGAAACAGGAACGACGTGCATGAGTTCACGATGCTGTCCGCATTCGCGCCCAGGTCGTTCGCACTCTGACCGATGAGTGTGACACCGCCCAGGTTCTTGCGGACGGTCTTGATGGAAGCGAGAGCAGCGTCGAGAAGCTGCGAGTTCTTCATGGCCGAGAACAATTCCTCGATCATGATGTGCTTGGGAACGCCGAGGTTTTTGGGGTCGTACAGGACCTCATTGATCCGGCGCAGCAGCCAGACCATCAACGGCTCTACAAGGTCCGCGTGTTGGCCGGTGATGCCCTGGAAGTCGAAGCATTGCAGGCGTCCCAGCGATAGGCTGTCTTCCACGTTGTCGAACACCGCGTTGTAAAGCCCGCTACCAATCCACTTGGAGAGGTAGCGCTGCAAGTGCTTCGGCAACAGGATCGCGGACAGCCTGCGCAGGTGCCGGTCCAGGTGGTACACGCCTTTGACCGCACCGAACACCGTATCCTCGTCTTCCGGTGTTAGCACAGCACCACCGTTGGTGAGGAGAAGCTTCACAAACGAATGCAGGAATTGCAGGTTGTCCTCATTCGGTTCCAGCGCGAATGGGTTAACGCGCGGACCATCTTTTCCAACCTTGTCGATTCGGCCTCCGTACAGCTCGACCACGGACTCATAGCTGTTGCCGATATCGAAGATGTAGGTAAACCCGCCGTACTTCTGCTCGAAAGCAATCAGGTTATTGCCGTGTATCGACTTGCCCGATCCGGTTGGTCCCAGAATCAGCATGACGCGCACACCGTTCACATACACGTCCTGGAAGAAGGGCGTCCGGGTGCGGGTTTCGAAGACATTCAGATACTCGGAATCGAGGTCTTCGGAGACCGGGTGGCCGATGTGAGGCGCGAACGCGAGAGACATCCTGGCGTGATGATCTTCCCCTAGCCAGAGCGGAAAGACGTTGAAGCGCTGATTGCCCGGGAACATGGTGTAGAACGACGACAGATTCCCCAAAGTCTCCTCCATGACCTGGCACCGGGCTTCGACGAAGACGCGATGGACGGCGGGAATCGCATCGTGCAGCTCGGCCTTGCTCCTCGCTGCCAGCAGCAGCCGCATGGTGTATTCACCCTGCGCCGTTCTGTCGAGCGAATGGATAACCTCGCTCAGCTCATCCACATTTGTTTGCGCAGCCTTGGCCCCGGCTCCCGTTTCAAGTGAAGCGGTGTCCTTGCCGCTCATCACGCGGGTCAGAATGCCGACCTTGAAGAAGCTGATGAACTTCTCCTGGTTCTCAATCTCCTTCCGCGCCGCCGCTCCAGACTTTGGCCGCCAGCTCGTGCAAAGCACGCTGTCGCAGTCGAGTGTCATGAGGCCGGAGAACTGGCAGGGCCGGGACGTGTCCGGCGTGTTCATGAGGGAAAACATCTGCACGTAGCGCTTCCCTACCTGCAAGTGGTCGTTATGCCAGCTCACCGGGCTCTTGACGATCTGCCGGTCCACGCCGGTGTCGCTGCCCAGCCGGTCAAAGTCTGCCCATGGCTCCAGGTTGTAAAGGTAGGAAAAGAACGCGAACGCCTCGGCTTTGAGTAAAAGCCGAATGCCCAGCACCGTGCGCAGATGCTCCTCAAGGATGGTTGCAGCCTTTTCCAGGTTGCGAAGCATCCGAGCGTTCTCCCCGGCGTTCTCATGTGGCTTCTTCTTGAGCGCCGCGGTCTTCGGAGGTTCAACAGTCAAACACCAATACAGGTCGATACGTCGGAAACCCGCCCGCTGGTCTAGAAAGTTCAGGCGGTCGCTGACGAACTTCGCAGTGACGGCACTAGCGTACTGACTCTGTCGTGGCAGGTCGTAGCCGTTCAGCACCCGGCAATATTCATAAAGGCAGGAGTGCTCAGGCATGCCGCGCAACGCACCCTGAATCATGCGGACGCGGGACTCTAACTCCTGATCGGTCAGGCTCTCCTCGTCCGCTCCGCGAAGCGAAAAGACGCAGCCGTATCCACCACCCTTCAGGGCAAATATGGTCGGGGTTAGAAAGCGTGAAATCGGAACGATGGAACACGCGGCACCGGCCTTCGTGTACCAGGGCGTGAGCTTGGGGTCGTTAGTCGCTTTTGCGAGGATCATAGTAGCTCTTCTGGTACAGGCTGTGACCCCAGAGCTGGAACATCTTGGGGTGATTGCGGACGGTGAACCATGCCGCCGCCACCAGCAAGGGAAAGCTGATGACGGCAAGCATGCGGAAGCCAACGAGGAAAACCGAGACCGATACGAACACGATGGCCATCCATGCCGACAACTCCAATCCGAGCTTGGTTCTGGAACGGTTCATCGCCTGGTTGATGGGTAACGCTTCGCCTCGTTTGGTCATGGTCTGGATTCCTTACTGGTTGACCGACTGGCCGGTCAGAGACGAAATCCAGCCCGCACCCCAGCCGAGTACGCCAGCGCCGAACAGAGCACCGAACAGGCCGGGGATTGCATCCTGGAAACGGCCACCCATGAGGCGTATACCGGCGAAGATCAAACTGCCGAAGCAGATGACAGCGCCAGCGTACACCGCGAACGTTTGGAAGCTCTGCATCAGGGTTTTTGCCTGGCTAAAGTCCATCGTGCCCTGAGCATGGGCAGCCGTCGCAAAGGACAGAGCTATGAGCGAGGGTGCGATAGTGCGAACAAAGTTCCTCATTTTCTGCTGCGTGAGTTGCCGGGCCCAACGGTTGGGACTGCGCGAATCAAGCTGTGTCTTCAAGGGAATCTCCTGGTTAGAAGCCGCGTCGTTGTTGATATTTTTGGCTCTGGCCATACGGGTCTAAGCATGGGTGCCAAGCACCATTTCGCGAGTCAGCTTCTAATCGGTTGTGGAAGGAAGTGCTTAGGTGAAAAGCACTTCATCTTCATGGTGGTGTTTTTGGATTCAAAAGTTGGGTCTATCCAGCCATCTGAACCCGTAGATGGCTTAGATACGTGCAGCTTGATTACATACATGAGTACCTATGTTTTTGGGTACTCATGTATGTAGGTGCAGCATGACTTAAGTTGTAGGCCGCTGTCAACCTCGCTTCTGGAATCGGTAGAATGGCCGGACAGGCTTACAGAGGATTCAGCTTGGCATTGCAGGATCAGATCTCCGTCACAGGAGCCGACCTGCCACTCACGGTGCAGCTTGTCCTACTCGCATGAACTATTTCTGGTAGAACTCGGGAAGAAGCTCCGGCAGATGCGCATCGACCGTGGATGGTCTCTGCGCGACATGATCGCGCAGCATGGTTTTCATCTCGCTCACTGGCAAGGGTTTGAAAAGGGCAAAGGCATTTCTGTCCGCTCCCTGCTGCGTCTTTGTGATGTTTTCAACGTTTCACTGGAAGACTTGATTGCGGGTCTAGGCAGGAGTTCTTCGAGCGACCAGAGCGATCCAGCTGCGCCAGAGACCTTGCCCATAAGAAAGCAAGCCACAAAGAAGAACGCCAAAGCTAAGACTGTTCGATCTGATTCCTGAGCAGCTCCAGCTGTTCTGCATCGCAGATCTGCGCGCTTGTGACCTCCGCATCGAATACCGGAACGCCGTCGAGAACCAGATGGTCCAGGAACTGGTGCATCGCTTCGATGATCGCTGCCGCGCGCGGCTCGGCCACAGTAAAGCACGACGTGATACGACAGTAAGACATCTGGCCTTTGACAAGCGCTCTGGAGATTTGCCGGTATTGCAGTCGTACATGTTTGCTCACCACGGCTCAGCCGCTCAACGTGTTCTCCCCTTGTAAGCTGATAATTTGGTGCTGGCTGTAACACTTCGGTTCCCGGCATGACCCATTGGTATCCCTCTCCAAGCCGAGTGGGTCATTACCAAAAAGGCTGTGGAGCGACATAATGCACGTTGGTGAGGTCGATCAACCGGCTTCCATCCTGCAACTTGCCCCCATTCTCAAGTTTCATCTGATTGGCCCTAGGCCAAGTCGGCTCACCCCGTGCCCCCGGGGTATCCTGCGTCAATGTGTTGCCAGGAAGGTCAAGGTTTGCTGGCCGTGTCTCTCTGCTCCGGTTCCTGTGCTGCCCACCCATGCCATCGTGCTCCGTAAGGAGAAGGGTTCTGGAGCTCTACTTCAGCGCGGCGAGTACCTGGGTCAGTCCAGCGAGTCCGATGGCTGTTGTTGCCTGACCGATGGGATACTCGGTGATGCCCGCATTGACGACGAAGCGGCGGTCAGGCTTCAAGTCTTCGCAAGCAATGTAGAACCCTTTCTCGGGGCGCGCGGAAAGGCTCCGTTTCACCTCGATCGCCCACATGCCGTGACCTGGGATCTCCAGCACAAGATCGATCTCGGCACCGGCGGCGGTGCGGTAGAAGCTGGCGACCGTTCTCTCCGGGGCTGCCGCCAGCAGGTTCTCAATCACACAACCTTCCCATGATGAGCCGGTTACAGGGTGGCCGGCGAGATCGTTGTACGTCTTCAAGCCGAGCAGCGCATGCACCAGTCCGCTGTCCCGCACGTACACCTTGGGCGACTTCACCAGACGCTTGCCGTCGTTGCGGTGAAACGGGGCAAGCCTGCGAACCAGAAGCAGGTTGGAAAGCAGGTCGATGTAGCGGCCCACGGTCGGCGCTGAGACCTGCAGTCCAGAGGCGAGCCGGGCCGTGTTCAACAGAGTTCCCTGCCCGTGCGCGAGCATCGTCCACAACCGCTCCAGCACGCCGGCCGGAATCCTGGGACCGAACTCGGACACGTCGCGCTCGAGATAGGTGCGGATGAAGTCCGTTCGCCAGCGCAGGCTGGTGCCATCGTCGGGGGCGAGATAGCTCCCTGGAAAGCCGCCGCGCAACCAGAGTTTCAGCAGCGTCGGCTCGTCGACCGGCAGCTCCTGGGTGTTGAACGGGCCCATGTCGACATACGTGATGCGTCCGGCGAGGCTTTCTCCCGATTGCCGAAGGAGGTCGATAGAGGCAGAGCCGAGAATGAGGAATCTGCCGGTTCCGCGTCCCGTACGCCGGCCCTGGTCGATAAGGCCGCGCAAGGAGCTGAAGATCTCGGGCACACGGTGAATCTCGTCCAGCACGACTAAAGCGTTCTCGTACTCGCGAAGGAACAGCACTGGCTCGGTGAGCTTGTCGCGATCCTCGCGTGCTTCAAGATCAAGGTAAAGTGAACCCTGGTGATGGTCAGCAATGTCCCGCGCCAGGGTGGTCTTTCCTACCTGGCGCGGACCGATAATTGCAACAGCTGCCTGGTGCTTCAGGGCTGCTTCAACTAGATTCCGGTCTATCCGTTGGATGTCCATTGCAAATCGAATATACAGTATTTGATTTGCATGGTTAAGCCCGGCCGGTGCTCTGAAGCGTAGGTGAAGTAGACACTTGTGTGGCGCGCACTTCGCCTGAGCAGCTGATTTGACGACACATTGGTATGCGCCTGAAGCGGTACGCGGAAGAACGAATGCCGTACATGGAAGGACGATTCAGCCGCGGATAGAAGCGTCCTTAGTATAGGAACTGTCGAGCGAACGCTAGATTGAAGGGCTCCTCGGTGTACCCGAAGGGACGAATTTTTGTACCCGGAAGGACGACAATGTGAATTTGCACCCTCAATGCGGTCTGTACCCGGAACAACGAGTGGGTGTACCCGGAAGGACGACACATATATCTGAGACAGTTGAAGTCTGATGTACCCGGAAGAACGAAACACGCGTACGTGGAAGGACGAAAGGCCTGTACTCGGAAGTACGAAGTTAGCGTACGTGGAAGGACGAAAGGCCTGTACTCGGAAGTACGAAGTTAGCGTACGTGGAAGGACGATTCTGAGCTGCTACTCATCCAATCACACTTCCATCCAGCATGCCTGGCTCGTTCTCTGGCACGAGTCCTTCTGGAAGCCTGCAAAACTGCAGCGTCGAGTGCTCAATTACTGCTATCCATCGAGCGTTGTCGAGCTTCTGCCTCATCAGGGTCAATTTATCCGCGATGATCCGAGGATTCGTGTCTTTCGTTTTCAACATACCCGCGGTTTCGTCGCCGGACAAACTTGTAAAAGAATCTGTTCATTTTGAAACAACATCTTGAAACATCTTGCTTCCTTTAAGCAGCGAAAATTTGTACCCGGAAGGACGACGTTTCAGACTCGGAGGAACGAGGAACGTACTCGGAAGGACGAACTTCCGTACTGGAAGGGACGAGGATGCGTACCCGGAGAGACGGTAGCTCAGTGTTGAAATAACGCCATCTGTCGAAATCAGTTGAGACGGCGAGTTCCCTTCCCTTGCGGCAGCAAGTACTTGCCATCCCGGGGAGGCGCCACCCACACGCCCTCCGGCCGTGACTCCGCTTGCATCTCGGGCCAGAAGGTCCTAAAGAACTTAATGGCTTCGGCAAAGCGAACTTTGATTCGCCGGGGATTGGAATCCGCACTGCCGAGCTGTTCCCGCACCGAGGCCCACGGGATCACGGACGGAGAGTTAGCGGCGAAGCACCGCCAGAAGAGGAAAATGCAGATGTCCTGAAGCTGCGCGTTGCCGCGGGTCTGGATCAACAGTTCCGTTGGAACGGGAACGTGGTGCTTGATAAGGTCGTTGTACAGCTCCGTCCCGATCTCCACGCCGTAACGCACGCTTTCTGACAAAGGGAGAGCACTTTGTCCTACGTTTTCGGCATTCAGGTCCAGACTCGATGGAAGACGGGAGCGGCTGATCGCTGACATGTTCGAGGTCTCGTTCCGCCCTGCGCCCTTACGGCTGACGAAAATGCCCAAGCCTCGCAGGCGGTCGAAGCGTTCCCGCAGGTCGGCGTAGGCCTTTCCGCCAGTTCCCTTCATGCCCATCTGTTCCATAAACTCTTTCGCAGTGTCCCAGCTGACGTAACGGTTCCCTGACTTCACGGCTTTGTCGAGCAGGTAGTGGAGCAGCGTTCGATCGGAGCCAAAGGGCATATCGGCATCAGCGGACAGCGCCGTAAACGTCACGGTAACGGTGCTGCCGTCGCCCAGGCGGGCCTTGCGTGAGATTTGCCGCTCCGAGGTCATCCGGTACGGCAAACCGCACAGGATGAGCGCCTGCGCGAGTTGCATAACGTCCGTGTTGTCGGCTTCGAGCGCAATCCGGACTTCTGCTGCACGCAACGCTCGATTCCCTGTTGCGCTTGCCCTTTCCGCCTTGTTATCCCGCTTCGCCCGCGGAGCCGGCACGATCTCGGCCGAGGCGGCACTGGCCTGGAGAGACCGGACCGGCTTGAGCTCATCAGGAATCAGCGCTTCGGGAAGCCGATGCGCCTTGCCTGCGGTATCCGTGTACACGAGGTGACCCTTTTCGTCAGGCGTGATCAGGCTTTTGCCGCCCGTTTCAGGATCGACAAAGTGGTACTCCCGTACAACCAGGCTTTTGGCCTTTCTCGTCATCAGGTTCCCTTCCTTTACAAAGTACCTCTAGAACACGCAAGTGGCTTGCTAAAAGTCTGACCAGCTGTCCTCGCGCGTGTGCAGCACTTCAGCTATCCGACTTTTTGCGTACGCAAACACGCAGCATGACGGACGGTTGCATACTCAAAAGTTGACAAGCTGTAACGCAGGCGCTCCTTGACTATTTTTGTGTGCCCGTCCCATGCCAGCGGTCTTCCAGAAAATTTTGCGTACGCAGAAGTCCGCGTACCACTAATGTTGAACTTCCAGCCATTTAGACAGAAGTTCCTGAACGAGATCGCTGAAATCCTTCTTCGGTCCGCCGCGCCTAGAATTTGTCAGAAGAGCAATCTTGGTCGCGTAGTGTGTCTCCGCCTGGATGTAGGCAGTCACTTGCACGCTCTCGTGATTGCTTCGCTTCCCGGCTGGTCGTCCCCGCCGCACTGGAAGAGGTTCCACCCTCACCGCGCTCGGAGCCGTTGCTTGGATCTGCGGTGCAATGGAGTCAGCGACCACACTGCTGCGGTCCTTGGCTGCATTCATCGCTGAAGTGAATTTGCTCATGGGAGTATCTGCTCTCCTATCTGCTCGTAATCGTTCCAGGCCGACCAGGCACGGGCATCGTCCGCCTGATTCACTGGCACGCCTTTCAGCGCGGCTTTCTGGAAAGCAATCAGCCGGTGAACGCATCCTTTGAACGTCGGAATCTTCAATTCCTCCAGAGTGGCCCGAGCTTCGTCTCCATCTTTGTTCGGCCTAGGATGAACGATGGTCAGCAGCACCCGATAGGAAACGTTGCGCAGCCCCTTCAAGGCCTCAACGGTCAGAATCAGCGCGTCCAGCGCCAGCACGTCCGGGGTAGAAGGGATGATGAGCAGGTCGCATCCTTCGGCCAAGGCTTTCAAGTCTTCCTGGTTTGGGCGCGCCTGCGTGTCGATGACGAGGTGCTCGAACTCACGTCCCAGTTTTGCGGCCTGGCGCTCGTCTGCTACGCGGAAGGGAAGTGAGCCCCTTTGAGCCCACGCCGTTGCGCTACGGTTCTCATCCCCATCCAGAAGAAGAGTAGGGGCCTTCCCCGCCAGATAGGTCGCAAGGTGAACGGCGGTGGTGGTCTTCCCTACGCCCCCTTTAAAGCTGGCAATCGTAATAATCATGCTGAAAGTCTAGCCTGCTGGGCCGTCAGAATGCCAGCATTTTGCGTACGCAATCATTTACGCCTCAGGTACGCGATTGAAAGTAGCACTCTGGTTTCAGGGTCAGGGGCAAATCGAAACGAAACTACCGCGAACACTCAGGCGGCTGAATAGACGCGTACGCAAAAGTCCAGCAACCCAAATACGTGGATCGTGACTTTACTGTGCATGGTCTACTTAACCCAACACAGCTCTTACGTTCCGTGAATCTACCGGACTCTCCGGTTCTTCTCGCACTCGAACTCCACGGCGAATTGCTCGCCCTCGCTCTCGAGTACGCGCGCCAACACGAGCAGGCTCTCGGCGAGTTGCTCCACCGAGCCGAAGTCAACCTGCAGCCTCCCGCGGCTGAGTGTGATTGAATCGGGAAGGGAAGCGAGTGATACCGGGTCGAGGTCGCGCCGGACCATCGACCGGAGGCGCCGCTTGGAAACTGCCGACTTCTCCCCTCGTAGCGTATAGAAGAGCTTTGCCGTGTCCTCGGTATCCCGCACACGCTTAGAAAATCCGCCAACACCTGCCGGTCGAGCAGCCGTGATGTACCAACCTGAACCGAAGGCAGCAGCTTGAGCAGTTCCTGGGCGGCCCGCGGCTGAAGCTCGAAGAGCTTCTCGATGTCGCGTCGGTCGTGGTGCGACCGGACGGAGTGCGTGATGGTTTTGGTGATCTCATGCAGACGCGGCAGCCAGGAGATAGGGCGGGGCATCGGGGTGGAACCTCCTGAACGCCAGCAACAAAGGCCAACTTTAGATCATTTCAGGAGCGCGGGTATGGCTGCGCGATCGCGCATTTATGCGTTCTCCTCAAGCCTTAGAACGCACCCGATAATCCAACTTATCGTGCTACCGTCACCCTGTGAGCCAAGAAACAGCCATCTCGGTGCTAAACACGGCAGAACAGGCGTCCAACAGCTCTCAAGCCCGCCTGATAGCGCTCGTGCTCGACGGAGTCACCTCCGAGCACTCCCGCCGCTCCTACCGGACCGGCCTCACAGCCTTCTTCGGCTGGATACGAGTCGGCGTAGACGTCTCAGGAACGGAGCCGGCCTTCACGAAGGCGCTCGTCCAGCTGTACCGGTCCTCGCTGCTGGTTCAGGGCCTTTCCTCGTCGACCGTGAACCTCCGGCTGTCGCCGCTGCGCAAGCTCGCCCGCGAGATGGCCGACAACGGGATGCTCGACCCGGCTACGGCCGCGGCGATCGAACGCGTGCCCGGGGTCGAGAAACGCGGCAACCGGGTAGGGAACTGGCTCATGAAAGAACAGGCTAACGATCTGCTCAACGCACCAAACTCGAAGACTCTCACCGGGCTGCGTGACCGTGCGATTTTGGCCCTGCTGCTCGGGTGTGGTTTATGCCGGGCCGAGCTGTTACGCATCAACGTCGAAGACCTGCAGCAGAGGGAAGGGCGCTGGGTACTCCCGGACATGGAAGGGAAGGGAAGCAGGGTACGCACGGTCACCGTGCCAGCTGGCGTCAAGACCCGCATTGATGCCTGGCTCAAAGCTTCCGGCATCACAGACGCCCGGCTCTTCCGGCCGGTCAGCAAGGCCGGCGAGCTTGCCGGCACGGAGATTCGGGATGAGAAAGCAGTCTGGCGGCTGGTAATGCGTTACGCCAAGGCTACGGACCTGGGGAAGCTGGCACCGCACGATCTGAGGCGGACCTGCGCGAAGCTCTGCCGCAAGGCTGGAGGAGACCTCGAACAGATCCAGCTGCTACTTGGGCATGCCTCGATCCAGACCACGGAGCGCTATCTTGGCACCGAGCAGGCGCTGGCTCATGCCGTGAACGATGCCATCGAATTAGATCTGAACTGACGGATTGATCCAGGCTTATCCGGGAGCGGGAATCGGAAACCGTCCATAGGCTATGCGAGTGGCCGCAACGGACATTCCGACGGATTTTCGGATCCGGGGCCTAAACAGCGCGCTGGCAGATATCCTGAAAGCCATGCCGACCCAACGCTTAGTCCTATTGCTTCTCGCCGGCCTATGTTTCATGTGGCTTTGCGTGCGGATCGGCAAGTATCTCTGGCGCGAGCTGAATGAGTACCTGCGAGATCAGCGATTTGGCGAATAGTGGCGATCCAAGAACAGACTAATAACGCCTTGGCTCCGGACCGGCTCTGATCCCCGCAGAGTTCGACGGGCGCTCGTTCTGGGCGGGGTTCGCCACTCAGCGGCACGCCATCGTGCCAGCGCCTTCGACATAATGCGCCAGACCGAACACCGCTCGATCACCAACGTCTCGTGCTTATTGCGCGACGCACAGATTTTCGGAATGCACCGGCAAGCATTCGCAGACAACGGTCTCGACATGATGCGCATGCTAGTGAAAGCCGCCTAACACGGGACCTTCCCTCTGAGCGTCCTAACACGCTAGCAACTTAGTGTCTAGAAGTCTAAATTCACAGTGCTTGCGCCGCCGCAGATTCGCTTTTTATTCGTCACTCCTGTTATATCTCATGGGAGGGGTCAATCATCGGGACGATGCCGCAGCTGACAAGAGGGGGGCGGTAAAGTCGCATCGATATGAAGTTTGATTCAATCATGGTCATCGTGGCGGAATCATCGTTACAGTTCAAGGGCGAGAGAGGCATCGCTCAGCCAACCCTGCGGTTATTAGCGTCTGGATCAAAGCGTGAGCCTTGCTCGCTTGATCTTCAGCAGTGTGATGCGCCGATTTCAGGCGCTTAGGAGTAAGAATGACACTGAATCTCAGCTTTGAAGACTTGAAGCGGATCGCTCTCGACGGACGTGTGGTCAAGAACGGAATTACGTTAATCGTAGGACGCCCGTTGATCCCTGACGTGAAGACGGATACGAGTGGAAAGCTTGGCGAGGTGCGGTTCACGGTGGATGATCGGCAAGTCCAGCCGCATGGGCGACGGCTAGTCAAGCCGGCCGCCGGGACTTCACAGGCAGATAGCTGAGTGTCGAGCGCCTCTTGCTTCATGCGGGGAGTTCAGGCGAGCCTGGAACGATGTTTCTGGTACGCGGAAGCCCACGCAGTCGTATATATTAGAGATACCCGCTGACAGGGCCGCAAGGTGTTGTCAGTCCAGAAGCCGCTTGGAGCGTAAGCTCCGGCGGCTTCTGTTTTGAGGATCAGGTGAGGTCAGTGAAGCGAACCTACGTCTACGTTGATGGCTTTAACCTCTACTATCGAACCCTCCGAAAGACGAAGTTCAAGTGGCTGAACCTCGAAGCTTTGGTACGGAGTCTTCTTGACGATGAAAATGAGATCGTATGCATCCGCTACTTTACCGCTCCCGTGAGTGGGAAGTTTGATCCCGGTGTCCCCGTTCGCCAGCAGCGCTATCTTCAGGCTCTACGAACTCTTCCTACGGTGTCAATCCACGAAGGGAACTTCCTGACCAGAGCGAAAATTAGGCCACTGGTGCACCCAGCTCCGGATGGTCCCACCCACGTTGAGATCTGGAACACCGAAGAGAAAGGCTCCGACGTCAATTTAGCCACGTATCTGATCCATGATGCATGGAGAGACCTCTTTGATGTCGCCGTAGTGCTCTCTCAAGATACAGACCTGAATGAACCTGTTCGTATCGTGCGCGATGAGATCAAGAAATCGATCGGGGTGATCATTCTTGACGGGAAGGCGCCTGGCAAGCTCTCCACTTTCGGGAGCTTCGTCAGACACATAACGCACGCCGATCTTGCTGCTTCACAGTTTCCCGATATTATTCCGTTCGGTCAGCGGGGGAAGGCTGTTGAAAGACCTTCTGAGTGGTGAGCGTTTGCCGTCCGCGCTCCGATGCAGAAGATAAAAACGCCGGGAATGTAGACATTCGCTGCTAAAACACGTAACCCAGGCACCCTACAGCTTCTACAGATCGTAGAGGCGAGAAACGCTCTGCCCTTAGAGAGCAATACGCTGAATCAGCCCACGACTACTGCCGTAGTGACTTTATCCCCCTGACGGGTTACTGACGACTACGACTACGTTGTGTCAAGCTCTATAAAATTATGTTTAAAGACTGTCCACACGAAAGTGGAGTGGAGGTTTTGCTTGACTCGAAGAAAACGACTAGATCTGAGTTCCGCGTTAGCTCGAGGTGAATTTGTTCCGTACTTTCAACCGTTGGTTGATTTGCGAACCGGAGAACTGCGTGGCTGCGAGGTGCTCGCCCGGTGGGTCCATCCCACACGGGGGATTGTCCTTCCCGACGACTTCATTCCATATGCTGAGGAGAGCGGAATTATCGCGGCTTTGTCAGAATGTGTTCTGTCAAAGGCTTTCGAAGCTTGCGCCACATTGAATCAGACGTTTGTGCTCTCGGTGAACATCTCACCGATTCAGTTTCGCGATCCTATACTTTCGAAGCGGCTTTCCGAGTTGTCCACGCGTCACCGATTCCCGCTCGATAGAGTGAAGGTCGAAATCACAGAGAGTACGCTCCTCACGAACCTAGCGGACGCGCAGTCTATATCGACGCAGCTGAAGCTGCTTGGGGTTAAACTTTCGTTGGATGATTTTGGAACTGGATATTCCAGTCTTGCTCACCTGCAGGCATTACCATTCGATGAGATCAAGATAGACCGTAGCTTTGTGAGCTCGATGTGTTGTCGGCGCGAAAGTATGAAAATCGTTGCAGCCGTCATCGGTCTAGGTCGGAGTCTTGGTTTGACGACGGTCGCTGAGGGAATCGAGGAATCGGCCCAGGCGGACATGCTGCGCTGTTTGGGATGTGAGGTAGGTCAAGGCTGGTTCTATGGAAGGCCAGTTCCCATCGAGGAATTACAGGCCATGCTCGCTTTGAGCCGCCCCTCTTCTCATAGGGTGGGTCACACAAAGCAGGTGCCCAAGCAAAGGATTACATCCTTTCTTGAAGCCCTGCCCGCCGCACGTCATGCGCAGCTTCAAGCTATTTATGATGGATCACCTGTAGGACTCTGTTTTGTCGATCGCGAACTGCGGTATGTGAGCGTAAATCAGCGTCACGCGCAAATGAACGGTGCTCCCGCTGAGGCACACCTTGGACGGACCGTCCGGGAGATGGTTCCTGAGCCATTCTATGAAAAGGTCGTACCCTATCTCACTCGAGCTCTAGGTGGGGAGGCAATTCACGGTGTTGAGCTAGAGCGCAGGGATCACATCAAAGGGGTAAAGTGCGCAACGATCCTGTCTACCTACCAGCCTGCTCAAGATGAAAACGGTGAGGTAATCGGCGTATCAGTGACAGTGGTCGACATCTCTGATCGAAAGGCAGCTGAAAGAGCACTTGCGGAAAGTGAAGATCACTTTCGCCATATGGTTCAACTTAACCCTCAGATACCCTACACGATGGACCCTAACGGCCTCATTCTTGACATGAGTCCCCGCTGGGCGGAACTCACGGGTTTAACGTTTGAGGAAACCTGTGGACGTGGTTGGCTACGGACGGTGCACCCCGAAGATGCGACTACGTTGGTTAGCAAGTGCCTGGCTGCAATAAAGGCAGCAGTTCAGATTGATGTTGAGTTCAGAGTCTTAGGGCGCGACAAGCTCTGGCACTGGATGCGATCTCGAGCCGCACCCCGCATGGATCGTGACGGAGCGATCATCAAATGGTATGGCAGTGTAGAGCTCATCGATGATCAGAAGCAGGCGCAGGAACAATTATGGGCGAGCCAACTGCGACTGCAAACCATTATTGATACCTTGCCGGTAGGAGTCGTCATCGCGGAAGCCCCAAGTGGCCGAATTATCGGCCGCAATCAGAAAGCGGAAGCGATTCTTCAGCAGGATCCATTGCATTTCGAACAGATCGGGGACTATTCCAGGCGAGTCGCCTACCATCGTGACGGTCGCAGGTTGGAGTCCGATGACTTTCCTTTAGCGAAAGCGATTCTGCGTGGTCAGATCACGGACGCCGAACACGTCTATTACACATTCGGAGACGACGTAGGAAAGTGGCTAAGCCTTAGCGGAGCCCCCCTGAAGGACAGAGACGGCAAGATTGTGGGCGCGGTTGCGACCATACAAGAGCTGAATGGCGAGACGAGCCATCTAATCTGATCGTGCCGGGTACTCGATACGTCGCGACCAGCGAAGGGATGTCGGCCTTGGTTGGCCTAAGTGATCGGCACACAATAGTTGATCAAATCCAGAACGGGTCGAGGAGCGTTTCTACCCAGAGGTTCTGATCTGTTATCCGTGTATCCCCCACCCAGGATTCTTTGGGCTGCCGTCCTAAAAGCATGTTCCGAGCAGGATCTGCAGCTCCTGCAATCAGGGACTTTGATCAAGCGAGCTTTATTCGAGATCGAAGACGCTTCAAGTTTATTGAGAGAATGTGACGAATTTCTGCTCAGGCTGCGGTTAGAACGTGAGTCCAGACGGAAAGCAACTGTGCGGAAGCATCAACATTCTGACAATGGTTCTTCGCTATCCTAAATGACTTCTTCTTGGCGTCATCCCGAGTCTTCAAATGCGCCAGACGTTGAAGATCTGCGGAAGAAATCATGGTTGACCGTTTCCGGCCGTCCTTAGATTATCCAGGTTGCATTATGTTCCCGAATATTGGCTTCGAAACCCTTTCCATGGAAGTGTGAGAATAGAGGACGTTTGTGGCCAAAGCAGACTGCCTACAATGTCCCTCGCTGATCCTACGAGTATCTGTCTTTTCTAACCGCAAGTGGCACCCCTTGTAAGGAACGCGGCAATCCTTCATCATGAGGGGCACCAGGTTGAAACCCCTTGAGTGAAGCCGTGCGATATGAACTGAAGACCGAGATGGTGGCCGCAAATGACCTTGTATTTGAGGTTCTGACCTGCGGTACGGGCAAAACGCTTGCGCTTTGCTTGCACGGTTTCCCCGAGGTAGCTCTCAGCTGGCGTGAACAGATGTTAGCCCTTGCCGAGAGTGGGTACCGAGTATGGGCACCGAATCAACGTGGTTATGGCAAGAGCAGCCGACCACCCCGCATGCAGGACTACGCTATAGAAAATCTAATGGCTGACGTTGCTGCCCTAATCGATGCTTCGGGTGCCCAGCACGTGGTTCTGCTTGGTCATGACTGGGGCGGCATCGTGGCTTGGTGTTTTGCCAGTCGACGTTTACGGCTTTTGGACAAGCTCGTGATCATCAACGTTCCGCATCCGGTGTGCTTCGCCAGGAGCCTGCGACGTCCTGAGCAGTTTGTACGTTCCTGGTACGCCGCGGCGTTCCAAATGCCATTCTTACCTGAGTGGTTTCTTCGTCGGAAAAATGCAAAGGGAATCGAAGAGGCTATGCTGCGAAGTTCCACCCGACCCGAATCGTTCTCCCGAGACCTGCTTGAGGCTACTCGTTCTAACGCCGCTGAACCCGACGCGCTGAAGGCTATGGTCGACTGGTACAGGGCTTTTGTGTGCGGGGGCGGTCTCCAGCGTCAGCTTCGTTACGGCTTCCCCAGAATTGAAGTCCCAACCCTCCTAATTTGGGGTGAGGAAGATCGGTTCCTGACCAAAGCATCAACTATTGGAACGGAAGAGTTCGTCACCCTCCTCAGCATGCATTTTCTGCCTGGTGTCTCACACTGGGTTCAACAAGACGCGACTGAGCAATGCAACAGGTTGATTCTTCAATTCATCAGCTTAGAACTAGCTACATCCGAAGCTTAAGCATTGGAGGCATGGTGACTCATTGTTCCTCTCCTGCCTAACGCGGGCGTTGGGGTTAGCTTTTCAAGAATCATCTCTTTAGACGGCTCAACAATGTACGCCCAGTGATCTAGCACTTCGTATTCTGTTCGCCTATACTCAGGGTTTGGAGAACAAGTGCAATGTCCAATCTCAGCTCTGCATCTGCGGCTCAGCCTGCAATTGCCTGTCCAAAATGCGGTACGCCGGTTCTTCTTACCGAGGCCCTAGCGGCTCCGCTGATCGAAGCCACTCGTGCCGAGTACGAGGCAAAGCTTCGATCACACAGTGATGCTGTCGCTAAGCAGCAGCAAGAGCTTACCCGCAAGGAACAGGCAACACAGGAAGTCGAGCAGCAGCTCGCCAAACGCGAAGCGGACATCAAGCGCCGATATGAGGAAGCCCGTGCAGAGATCGGCACTCAAAGGGAGCAGTTGGCTGCGGAAGTCACGCGTCAGACCGAGGTAGCAGTTACAAAAGAGCTTGCTGAGCGGTTGATCGTAGAAAGAAAGACGATCGCCGAAGCAGAGGAGAGCCGGGCACGTCAGCGGTTTGCCGACGAGCTTGCGGAGCGGGACCGGGATCGCAAGGAGCAGGGAGAGTACATCGAACGACTTACGGCCAAGCTGACAGCTGCCCAAACCGCCGAAGTGGAACTGAAGCGTCGCGAGCGGGAGTTCGACGATAAAGAACGAGAGCTGCCCCTACGCATAGAACAGGAGGTCAGTGGCCGGCTCGACCAGGCGCGTGCCTCCGCGGCGAACGAAGCCAGTGAGCGGCTTACACTCCAGCTTAGCGAGAAGGAAAGGCAGATCAAGGACCTCGCGACAAAACTGGAAGAGGCGAGCCGGAAGGCTCAGCAGGGGTCGCAACAGTCACAGGGCGAGACTCTGGAACTCTTGCTGGAAGACCAGCTTCGGCGGCAATTTCCCTTCGATGAATTGCAGCCGGTGCCCAAAGGTGAATTCGGCGGTGACACCCTGCAGGTCGTCCGTGACAGCTCGGGGCGGGAGTGCGGTCGCATCTTGTGGGAGTTCAAACGCACCAAAATCTGGCAATCCGCTTGGCTTTCGAAGCTCAAGGGGGACCAGCGTTCTGCCCGTGCGGACATCGCCGTGATTGTGTCACAGGCGATGCCGCCGGACGTTAGGCATTTCAATGAGGTTGATGGAGTATGGGTGTCATCGTTAGGATGCACGCTCCCAGTGGCTACGGCATTACGGGCATCGCTGCTCCAGCTAGCGAGCCAGCGGCGCAGTGCCGAAGGCCAGCACACTAAGAGTGAACTCGTATACGCCTACCTAACTGGTTCACAGTTCCGGGGGCGCATCGAGGCCATAGCAGAGCGCTGGTCTGAGATGCAAAAAGACTTGGCGGATGAGAAGAAGGCCACAATGAAGCGGTGGTCCAAGCGAGAGGCACAGTTGCATACGCTGCTCGACTCCACGGCTGGGATCTATGGAGACCTTCAAGGCATTGTGGGACGAGACTTGGCCGAGATCGAAGCTCTTGGCGAGACGTTGCTATTGGAAAGCTAGTTTTCGAACCGCACGAAGACGCTATGGCCTCAAGCACTCAACAGCGGCCTCTCTGCTAGTCCACATAACCTAGAGTCAAAGGCCCTCTGGGTGAAAATAGGTACCCAGATCCTGACAACGAGAGTTTGGCTCGGTTAGCATAAGGTGTTGCCTGTTAATCGACCTTACCCACTATCCAATCCTGAAAACTTCTCTCCACTCGGTTCTGTCTACTTCGGAGTTCCGGTGTAAACAAGTCCTGTTGTTCTTGTAAAGCCGCTATGCGTCCAGCTTCCAGGGGATTGACCTGCTCCCATTTTCTGCGTGCAGCCTCAAGGAACATTAATCCTAAAAGCGTTTGCTTGCGCGAAATGAGAACCTCACCAACCCACAGCCTAATGTACCCCTGATTTAGGATGTGTTCATGCTTACTGTCTTTTTCAATGATCAAAGCCGACTTTTGATAGCAGATCAATGCACCATTTAGTTCGCCCATGAAGTGCAGACATCTACCGATGTTTCCATAGTGAGGTCCACCATGATCTTGGTTGAATTCATCTGGGTCTGTAAACTCCTCCAAGCGTGAGCCTTCTAGGAAAATCTCCATTGCCTCATCAGGATTTCCACCATCACGCAAGGCCAGGCCAAGTACATTGCCGATAGAGTCATCAGTGTCCACGTTGGAGTTTACCTGAAGAGTGTGGCCTCGTTTCGCCCAGTCCACTGCTTCCGCGAAGGACTTGCGAACCCAGAACGTATAAGCGCGCAGTTGGCAATATAGGATGAAGCGCGCATCCTTTTCCGGAACAGTGAGTGCAAACCTGCTGAGTAGAGAATCAACTTCCTGAAACTCGCCAAGGTATGACAGTAGTTCGATGTGCGTCTTGAAGACCGTATCGAGCTTCTTGTAACTTCTGTGCTCCTCGACGAAGTCACCACTCGACAAAAGCAGCCGTGCGACTCTGGTGAATTCTCTCGGGTATGCGCTAGACGAAAAAGCT
This sequence comes from Granulicella tundricola MP5ACTX9, assembly GCF_000178975.2. Taxonomy (NCBI): domain Bacteria; kingdom Pseudomonadati; phylum Acidobacteriota; class Terriglobia; order Terriglobales; family Acidobacteriaceae; genus Granulicella; species Granulicella tundricola. The sequence continues at coordinate 60,903 of NC_015060.1, forward strand.
CCCACGGACTCGGCAAGTATTGCATAAGCCTGACCTAACCTGCCTGCAGCGACGCTTAGCTCTGCAGCTTGTGTCCAGTTCTGCAGTACCACAAATGTGGGTCTGTCACTAAGTTGATTTCGGTGCAATCCGATAAAGTGATTGTAGACGCGCATAATGCCATCGATAAAGCTCAACCGCTCTTTGTGCGAAAAGCGTTTGCGAAGAAAGGTGCGGACTAGGGGATGAAGTTCGAGGACTTCCTCCCCCCCCCGCAGACGCTTGACCACGACGAGATTCGCACTCCGGAGCGTTCGAAGGGCTTTGAACACCTTCTGAAAATTCATTTCCGAACTGACGTAGTCGGCTATCTCTTTCTCTCGTTCTGGGCGAACTGTCTCAGCCATAGCTCGCAATACTGTTCGCTCACGGTCACGCAACTTGCTCCAAATTGAATTGAGCATGTTGTTAGGTAGTTCACCCGTGCCCCTGCGTATTTCGTCCACCAGTGTTCGCAGTGAAGATCCCGGTAATTGCTTGGCGACTTGAATGGCCAATAGGTCAAGCCAGAAAGCGTGTCCATTTGTAACCTCGTGAGCGTCCTCAATCTCTAGCTCGGAAGATACAGCGCCTCGAGCAACAAACAGTGCTTTAGCCGCAGACAGGGTAAGCCCCTTCAAGCGGATCGTTGTTGCAGAGGGATGAGTGAACTGAATAGATGGACGAGAGGTAAAGATTAACTTTGTGGTGTGAGCTCTTTCCAATACTGCGGTCACGAAGTGTTCGACGCTTGAGGTAAGCCGTAAGGTCTCGAGGTCGACATAATGATCTATGTTGTCGAAAACGAACAGAAAGCTCTTATCGGTGAGCAATGGTATGAGAATGTCGACTATGATCTGTATTTCTTGCTTTGCCAGGTCTAACCCTTGCACACGCCCGGAGGTAAGACTCTCGACGATCGCAGCCAATTGATTCTCAAACCGTTCGCCTTCCTCTTTGCAGTCACGCCACACGTATGTGTTATCTGGCACTTGCTTTTGACGATCCCCGAACGCCTTGGCGGCAATTGTGGATTTCCCCTCGCCTCCAATACCCGTTATGAACACTACAGCCGAACCTGCTTCCAAGAGAACAAGCTCCGCCTCGCGGCCGAGACAGAACTCGATCACTGGAGGCCGGTCCTCGAGGTCGCCTTCAAGAAGTATGTTCTTGGGAGGCGCACTAGTCATTTGGGTTATCAGAGAAGACTCAAACTTAACAGGGCTCACTGGAACGGGAGGCGTGAGGGGATGCCCGACACTATTGGCAAGCCACCAGGATGCCAGCTCCGGAAGAAAAACGTTGCAATCGATATCACCGTAGACAAGTACCTTGGCCTTGTCGGCGGCTAGTTTGAGCTGCGCCGCGATATTGGCAGGAAACGACGGCGAGGCGGAGCGAGTGGTCCAGAGGATCTCGGTGTTATCAGCATCATCGGCAACCATCTCCAACAGCGTAGTTGTGAAAATATCATCCCAGCCGCCATAGGCAATCACGACGACAATGCGATCCCGGATGAGCCTATTGAGTGATGCTTTCAATTGCGGTCGTTGCTGCGTGAGCTGACGCAGCGTATGCAGAGTGTTGGACCCGTACCAGTAACCATGCAAATGGATCACGTGGCAACCAACCGCAGAGGTAATCGAGACGTTGCCGTCGCCTTGCATGATGGTGCGGTAATGTCTGCCGCCTGCTTTTCCGATCGCGACTTCTAAGAGCGGGTCGAAGTTGGTCGTCAGCAGCGACTTCCCGAAAATGTCTGGATTGTGGGTTATCAATGAAGCAATGGCAGAACCGCCCGGGAGGACGGCCCAAAGCGAGTCGTCGGCTTCTAAAAGCTGACAGGATTGCTCGTCCCCTGATTGTCCTCGGTATCTGGCTTCTGGTTTACAGGCGGCCAGCACCGCACTTCTGACAAGTTCGTTTGCGACAGCAGGCCCGCGGCGACTCTGAAGAAAGCGGAAGGCTTCCTGGTAACGCTTGTCCTTGGCAGTCGAAATCAGAATATCTAGCTGATTGAGGAGGTTGTGGTCGTCAGCAAATTCACCGCGTATGATGTCGATCATCCCACTTACGTTGGGGACGCCCAAGAGTCCTGCAGAAGCTGGTGCCGAAAGTGGCGAGCCGACGAGGAAAATCACTTCGCGGGGACGTTTCTTCAGCGCGCTGGTCAGCCTGGCTAGTAGAGCAGACTGATCGTAGAACTCCAGTTCATCCATGAAGACACTATACGATCTGTCGCTATGAAAATCCGAGACCCGAACAGGACGACGACGGAGTGCTCACCTCGCTTTGTGAAATTTGCCCAGCCCTGAGTACTCCGGCCTATCCACTTGTGTATATCTCTGGGTACACGCTAACGTGACGTAGCGTGCCCGTTTTGTTAGAGAAATACCGCTGATGACGCGCTCCGATGTTCTCACAAACTCTGGTTACGACAACGTACACGGGTATCGTGCCCGGTTTACCTGAACGTCGGTAGGCGATATTGTGCCCGTCAAGATCTACAAGAGCCACATCTGACGACCATGTCTTCCACACTGTTCGATCCGTGGAGGAGGGCCTCAGATGCCCCTGATTGACGACGGTCGGTATCTACACAGGATCGGTCTGTGGAGCTTCATGTCGAAGTTCCAGCGAAGCCTTTGTCAACAGGTAACACTGAGATCAATTTCTAGGTCTGTCCAGTTGTTGGGCATCAACTTCCTCCAGATAGAATGGAGGTCTTCCTTGGAGACGTTGTGTACCTCTCTCAATTGACCATTCGGAACTTCCGAAAACTCGAACGGGTCGACGTTTCGTTCCAATCCGGCCTGAATATTCTCGTCGGCCCGAACAACGTGGGTAAGACAGCCGTTATCGACGCGCTTCGCGCTCTCCTAGGCGGACATGACGAACCACTGCCGCGGCTTTCGAGTGACGACCTGTTTCGGTCGAAGACCGGAGAGGTGGCAACAGCTATTGAATTCGGGTATGTCTTCTCCGGTCTCGATCTTGACGATGAGGCCGACTTCTTGCCATCGCTCATTGCGACCGGACCAGGGAAGTCGTTAGAGGCTCACTTCCACATCCGCTACAGCGATCCGGAAAAGTCCTCTGGACGGCTCCGGGTGAAGCGCTGGAGTGGCGCTCTCGAAGAAAACAGTCTAAACAGCGAAATGACGGAAAACCTGCGTGGGGTGTATCTTCCGCCTCTTCGGGACGTAGCGCTTGGATTACGTCCAAGCCGATCCAGCCAGTTGGCCCGGCTGATTCACATCCTTGCCGATGAAGCCGGTCAGTCCGGCATCGAAAAAGCTCTTGAAAAGCTCGATACAGATCTAAAATCTCACCCGCCCATTATCGACATCCAATTGGCGATTACTGGGCATCACGAGAAGATGCTCGGAGCGCAACTCGCACAAGTGTTGGAAGTGGGGCTTAGCGCGAGTGATTTCCAGAGGTTTTCATCACGGCTCTCATTGATGGTCGATTCGTTTGATGTTGAGCAAAACGGCCTTGGATTCAACAATCTTATTTTTATGACGGTTGTACTGAGCGAGCTTGCGCGAAATCCTGAAATAACCTATCGCGGTCTTATTGTGGAAGAACCTGAAGCCCACCTGCATCCGCACTTGCAGAGCATTTTGTTGCAGTATCTCGAGAAGGTTAAGTCTCTGAAGAAAAGCCAGAAGTCGGCGACGGAGAACTTAGGCGAGAAAGAGCCTCCGGCCGAGTCCGTAGCCGAAGAAGAAGTCGGCGATGAGATCGAGGGGGCGGTTCAAGTGTTCGTCACGAGCCATTCGCCACACTTTGCGAGCATCGCAAAACTATCTTCTCTGGTGTGCCTGGTAGAAGGGGACACTGGAACGAAGAGTTTTTTACCTAGGTCCGTTGTCTTCGACAAGGGCAAACGCGAGAAGCTTGAACGATATCTAGATGTGACGCGTGCCGAGCTGTTCTTCGCCAAACGGATCATTTTTGTCGAGGGTGCCGCTGAACTCATGCTCGTAAGTGTTATGGCACAGAAGTGTGGCTACAATCTCCGTGATTATGCGGTCAGCCTGATAAGCGTTGAAGGTCTCAACTTCGATTGCTTCTTGCCTCTGTTCGGGGAAGATAGCATTCGCGTTCCGGTAGCGGTCATCACAGATGCGGATCCTTTCACTATGGTCGGTGAGGAGTCTGTTCCGGTGTATCCCGGAGCGAATGATGCCATTGAGATTTCAGCGAACGCCAAAGTTCTATTGCAGAGTACAGACCAATTCATCGGGGTGTTCCATGGCCAGAAGACGTTGGAGTACGACTTGGCACTCTTTGAAAGCAACCGTACGCTCATGTTGAAGGCATTGAAGGTGCTGCATCCGGGGATCGGCGCAACTTTGGATAAGGAAGTGGCGGCTGCAAAGGGGGACGCCGCAAAAGCCAAGGTGCTGTTCAGTGGGATGTTCGAAAGGAGCAGCAATAATGTGCAGAAGGGAAGATTCGGGCAAGTTTTGGCGCAAGAGCTGCTCGACGCTAAGAACGATTGCGCTGTCCCTCCCTACATCAAAAAAGCTATCGAGCATGTTTGTTGCGGCAAGAAGGCCTAGGCATGAATGAGCCATCTCTTGAGCAGAAAGCGATCATTCTGGAGAAGCTTCGTCCCCTCTGCGTCATTGCCTGCGCAGGGAGCGGTAAGACGTTCACCGCAGTGCGGCGAATGGACACGATCTGTTCTTTTCTTCCGCAGCGACGAGACAACGTAGCTCTATTGTCCTTTTCGAATGTCGCTGTGGACCTGTTTGGGAAAACCTATCGGGATGACATCGTTACGATGAAGCGCACTCGTTCGTCACAAGTCTGTATCGAGACGTTCGATGGATTCCTGACGTCAAAGATTCTGCGACCGCATGCAAACCGCGTGATGAAGTGCGCTAGCTTACCATTTCTCTTGTCTGGCACAGAGAGCTTCCTTTCCAACCCCAGATACCAGTTCAGGCCGAAAGGTCAGCAGTTTCCGATCAAAGTTGATACGGTTGAGGCATTTCTCCATGACGGACGTACGGTATTTTTCGGACGGTATCAAAAGGCGCAGGTGGAACTTGAGCGAGCATTACAGACTGTTGAAGCCCTGGGAGCTCTCGGAGCTTACACGCATAATCTTGGGCGCTATTGGGCCTATCGTGTGCTGCGAGAAGAGCCACGCATTCTGAAGGCATTGGCCAGAAAGTTCTCACAGATCGTCATCGATGAAGCGCAGGACGTTGGGTCGAGTCACATCGCGATTGTTGAACTCCTTGCAGAAGCTGGCTCGCAGGTAACGCTGATCGGCGATCCCAACCAAGCGATCTACGAGTTTTGCGGGGCTGATGGAAACTACCTTAAGCGCTATGCCTTACGCAAAGGTGTGCTCAAGAAAGAACTCACCATCAATCGACGTTCGGTGCCTCGTATCGTTGCCGTGGCGAATTCTCTCTCCAAGCGCGATGACTCAGCCTTTCGGAGCACTCCCGCCTCTCACAATGGGGCATACTTTGTCCGGTACGATAAAGGCGAGGAGTCGCAGGTTATCGAAGCCTTCGAGAAGGCCGTGTTGGCCGCAGGCCTTGACCTATCCCGTTCAGCAATCGTCTGCCGAGCGAACGAAAGAAAGAAACGGCTCCGTAACTTCGGTAGCGAGGTAGGGCAAGGAGTGACGAAGCAATTCGCAGCGGCGGCGATGGCTCGCGATTCTGCGGGGGACTACCAACAAGCATTCCGGCTGACTGCGAGAGCAGTGGTGATGCTGCTCAAGTCTCCGCCCGATCATCTGTGCTCGCGCATGCTTGATGTCTCTCGATATCCGGAGTATCGAAGTTTGCGCAGGATTGTGTGGGGGTTTACCCGTCAACCCGAAAGCGGCTTGCCAAGTGCGACACTAAAAACCGCGTCCGAGTGGCATCCAGCTCTTCTTGTACGAGTGAAGGCGCTACTCCAGAAATTGAACAAGGAGTACGGCTTTTCAGAAATGCCGAACATAGGGATGAAGCTGGCGAAGAAGCAGCTTCCAGACCTCCCGATGGTTCAGACAAATCAACAGAAAATCATCGTCGATGCTCGATTGCGAGTTGAGACGGTACACGGCGTCAAGGGGGAGAGTCTCGACGCAGTCCTGTACATGGCGGAGCGCGCCCATCTGAAGGCGCTGCTCGACGGAACAGGATCAGAGACTGGCCGCATCGGCTATGTCGCAGTTACGCGGGCACGCGATCTCTTTTGGCTTGGTATCTTGACTGCAGACGCAACTCTTCACCAGAAAGAACTTGTAGCTCATTCGTTCATCGAGGTGTCGGCTTAGGTCGCCGGCGGAACTGCACTTGTTCATCGTCTGCGACAGATTTAGTCCACGGGAGCTTCTCCATAGACTGAACTAGAGACTTTCACGGACTGTGTTGGTGTTCTCCGTCTATCTCATTGCAAATGAGTTGATCCCTTGTAATGAGCGAAAGTGCCCTCTAGTGTATCTAAAAGAGATCTAGGGTCTCCGTGCAAAATTGAATTCGAAGTTTGATTGGCCATTGGAAGACGCGCAATGCAAGTAACCAAGGAAGTCAAGGAAATCACTCAAATGTTGGATAGAGTCCTTTAGGGTATACCGTATCGCCACGTTGCATCATTGGCTTCAGCCTAGTGGCATAGGGTTGATTTCTGGTTTATGCTACAGGCAATGCCGAAAGTAGTAAAGCCTAATGCTACACACCACCCGCCGAAGGGACAGACGGTCGGGTACGTCAGGGTGAGCAGCTTCGAACAGAACGAGAACCGCCAGCTCGAAGGGCTGGAGGTGGACCGCGTATTCCTCGATAAAGCTTCGGGCAAGAACATCCAACGCCCCCAACTCGAAGCTCTGATGAAGTTCGTCCGGGAAGGCGACACGGTTGTATGTCACTCGATGGATCGCCTAGGCCGGAATTTGGTAGACCTGCGAAAGACAGTCGGGGAACTGACTTCGCGGAAGATTGGGGTCCGTTTCATCAAAGAAAATCTAACTCTGACCGGCGACGACTCGCCGATGGCTACGTTGCTTCTTAATATGATGGGCTCGTTCGCGGAGTTCGAAGTGGCGTGGAGCCGGGAACGCCAGCGGGAGGGGATTGAGCTGGCAAAGCGGGATGGTGTCTATAAAGGTCGCAAGCGCCTGTTGACGCCGGATCGGGCCTCTGAGTTGACCCGTCGGCTTGGTTTGGGCGAAAGCAAAGCTGCCTTAGCGCGTGAGTTCAAATTGGATCGGACTACGGTCTATCGCTACATCGGACGAGCTAAGGCTCAACCTGAAAGGGCGGGGAAGTGACGCGTCTCGCTCAAAGGGTGATGCACTGCCCATGCGGAAAAGCAAAGGTCCTGGCATTGGGCTTGTGCTCGACCTGCTACACATTGAAGCGGCAGGATGAGGAGTACTTCGGTGGCCTGCGCGAAGCGGTTCTGGAGCGTGACGGCTACCGTTGCCGCGTTTGTGATGCTTCCGGTCGTGACAAGTGGTCCATCATCGTTCACCACCGGAGACCCGGTAAGTCGGTCCTGAAGCTGATGCTTTCGCTGTGCCCTGGCTGCCATGCCAAGGTTCACCGCACAAAAGCAGTGCTTTCGGCCATGCCGCCGCTGCTCTTGGAACTATGGCGTGAGCAGCATCCCAAAGGTCATGAACAGAAGCAACTCGACTTCAGTTCAAGAAAGCCGGCGGCGAAACTGATTCCACTCTTCAGAGACGAAAAGGAATCGAGCGGTTAGGGTTCTGGTCGCTGCTGGTGTAAATGCGTTATCAGGACCAATACGTGCAGGTTGCCGACAACGCCGTTAATGAGATGGTCCGCCGCTTGATCTCCACCCGGAAGGTAGGCGATTGTGTTGGCAGGTACAAGGAGGATCATCGACATGCAGATTCATTCGGTTGGCATAGATCTGGGTAAGACGACCTTTCACCTCGTAGCCCTGAGCGCAGCTGGCAAGGTGCTGTTGCGCAAGAAGTTCACTCAGAAGCAACTGATCACCTTCACCGCGAACATGCAGACCTCCTTGATCGGGATGGAGGCATGTTCAGGAGCGCACTTCCTGGGCCGGGCTTTGCGAGCGCAAGGCCACGACGTGAAGCTGATTCCAGCGCAGTTTGTAAAGCCGTTCGTGAAGTCGAATAAGAACGACTTCCTGGATGCTGAGGCGATCGCTGAAGCCGTCGACCGACAGAACATGCGCTTCGTTCCGATCAAGACCGACGATCAGCTCGACCTGCAAGCCATGCATCGTGTGCGTGACAGGCTTGTCGCTCGCCGGACGTCCGTGATCAACCAGCTGCGAGCCTTTCTGCTGGAGCGCGGCATGGTTTTCGCCAAGACTCCCATCAAGTTGAGACAAGCGATGCCAGAGATACTCGAGAACGCGGAGTCGAACCTGACGCCACGCATGCGCAACCTTGTCAGCCTGCTCTGGAGCGAGTGGAAGGATCTTCAGCAGCAGATCGTTGCGATGAACGAAGAGGTCGAGCAGATCGCTTCTTCCGACCCCGCATGCCAACGGCTGAGACAAATCCCCGGCATCGGCCCCTTGGTCGCAACCGCAATCGTCGCTGCGATCGGCAACGGAGCAGCCTTCCATAAGGGCCGAGAGTTCTCCGCATGGCTTGGACTTGTACCCCGACAGCACTCGACCGGCGGCAAGGCGAGACTCTTCGGCATCAGCAAGCGAGGTAACCGCTACCTGAGAAAGCTGCTCGTCCATGGCGCCCGATCAGCAGTTCTCATCGTCAAGCGAGAGCGTTCCCCGTTTGGGCCTTGGCTTGATGGTCTGGAACAACGAGCACCGGTGAAGGTCGTCATTACAGCCGCAGCCAACAAGCTTGCTCGTATGGCCTGGGCGGTGCTCTCAAGCGGCAATGACTACCGCCCAGCAACGGCTCCGATGCCGGCCTGAGCAGGCGCGGAAAAGACGCCTTCGGCTTGGAAGCGCAGAATCGCGCTCCCACTTTACCGCACCACGACGACGATTTAGAGTTCCCACCAAGGTCTGCACTGGACAGCTAAGACGACCGAACAGTTCCCAACGGCGTGCTCAAAACCTGCTCCCGAAAATGGTCTTCCATGACCGTGCCGTTTATCAGGTAGAGCACGCAGCGCAACTCATCATGGCCAGGAGACTAGACCCTCCACCCAAAGGCCGAATACATTTGCGCAGACCTGTCGATGTCGCCCTTCGCTTTTCCCTTGCAGTCGTGCGGCGGACCATACATTTGCGGGAGTCATGTAAGAATCGCGTCATGAAAAAGCTCGTTCTCATAGTCGTGATGGCGATCAGCTTTTTCCTTCTTTTCCCTGTGTCATGGCGCATCGGACAGAGGTTCTTCACCCGTCCCTTCAATAAGAAGTTTTACGATCCCATCCTGTTGGTCTGTCGGGACCACGTCGAGTTTCGCCTTTGGCATGAACTCGGCGGGAGCGAACCCGCTTCCGCCTTAGGTGAAGGATGCACCCTGCAAGTAACCCCGGAACGGCAAAGATGGGTAGAGGAAGTTGTTCCGCAGATGAAATCTCCCGGAGATTCATCGTGGACAGTGCGCGTGAAGCAACTTGGAGAAAACAGGCAATGGATTGACCTGGAATTATTGGGTGATGGCATTGCGGGCATGATCTACGAGGTACGGGGGAACGAGATCACTCCGCTTAACTCTCGATTGACCGGACCGGAAGGGCAGCTTTACGTCCTCGTTGTCAATCTTCTCTTGTGGGTTGCAATATGGATCGTTGTCTGGGGAATTAGACCCTGGGTTGTTAGAGTCAGCATCCACAAATGAACGACTCCCGAAAAGTCGCATCTTCGGCAATGTCGCCCACCCGAAGCAGCGGTGCCTACTTCTGAGTGTCCCCACGAGCCTGCTCGACACCACGTCCCCAGACAACGCCGTACGAACTCGGCGTCATGTGAAAGTGGCGCTCGCGTCCCCAGGCAAACCCCGCATCTTCTAGCAGCACATCCCCGCAGGTCAGGAAGGTCTCCGCCATCTCCTGGGCCTCCATCGTATTGTCAAATCTCTTCAGCGCCCTGGCCAGCGAATCCTCTGATCCCAGCTCGCCAAGGACCACATAATATCGGTAGTCCCCGGCAAGCACCGCGAGGTTCAGCTCTCTCAACGCCGTCCTCAGCGCAGTATCTCGTTTCTTCTTCAGCGCAGCATCCAGCCGAGCCTCAGGCACAAAAGCAAGCGTCAGCGCGGCCAGTCGCCTGGTCTCCTGATCGGCATCATGAAACAGTGCGATCATCGGTTCGACAACCGCTGGCCCAAACACCCTCAGGAGATCTGGAACTTGCCCCCGCCCGGAATGAGGAGTTTTCAGCGACTCCATCAGAGGCGCGATGACCCGCTCGTCGTGAAGAGCTGCCAGAACCTTTGCCGCCGCAAAGAAGCATGTACCGGTCACCTCATGAGCTCTAGCAGCCGCCCTCTCCATGTCCAGACGGGTAGCCATCCCCACGAGTCCCGGCGCATCCGGACCCGAGTAAGGCGTATGGAGCAAGGCAACTAACTCCGTAACCGCTCGAGGATCATGCGTGGCAGCCAGGTAGCCGACTGCCTGGGGGCAGCTCCGCGAGTCGTGCACCTGCTCCAGCAGCCATTCATAAGCCGCGGGCCCCATATGCGCCAGTGCCTGGTAAAACGGTTGCTTGTCATTGTTGGACGGGCTCACAAGGCCTGCACTCAGCGCCTTTACCGCACGCACATCCTGCGTCTTGCCCAGGGACTTCGCCGCCGTCATCCGGACGCCGGAGTCTCCATCTGCAAGTGCAGCAATCAAGAAGTCTGTGACTGCTCTGTCCCCTGGAATTCCCAACCCCTCGAGCGCTCGCAGCCGCGTGCTTCGATCCGGGATGCTCCTGTACTCCGCCATCAACACCGGGACCACCTCCGGCTGATGAAATCGCATTAGCCAACCGATGGCATTGGCACGAATCCCAGCGTCATCGCTTTTCAGTGCATCGATCAACGGAGCCACCGCTCGCGGATCTCCTGACTGCCCAAGCGCGCCCCAGGCACTGAGCTGCACCGCCCGCACCGGATCGTGAGTCGCTGCCAGCAGAGCAGCAAATGCCCGCGGATCATCCATGCGATCCAGCAACCGCACGACAACCTCACGAACGGTGGCATCCGGATCCTTCGTCTCCGCCATGACAGTATCTGCCGTCCGCGAATCGTGAAATGAGCTGAGAGCGACCACCACAGAGCGCCTTACCGCGGCATCCGGATCATGAATTGCCGCCAGGAGCGGCGTCACGGCAGCAGAGTCCTTGAGCGTGGCGAGCGCCTCTGCGACCCCGCCTCTCACTTTGGGATTGCTATCGTGAAGCGCTTCGATCAACGCCGGAACCGCAGCGTGTCCCATCCGTGTAAGGCTCATTCCTCCGCCGCGATGATCAGCGAGTGCGCTGATCATCGCCGGGATCGCACGAGGATCTTGCAGGTCGCCCAGGGTGAACCCCGCCGCCATGGACACATCTCCGTTCGGATCGCTCAGGGCTGCTATCAGCGGTGGCACCTCCCTCGGCTCCTTAAAACCACTCAGTGAAGAAGCCGCAATCATCCGCACCAGCGAATCAGGATCCTTCAGGGACGCCAGCAGTGGATCGATTGCTCGAGCATCCTTGAACTGACCTAGCGCTATTACGGCAATCGTGCGAACGACCGGATCGGCATCCTGCAACCTGACAATCTGAAGCTGAACGTTATCTACCTGCGCCTGCGCTAGCAACCCGAACGACGTGAGACATAAGCAGAGTAGTGCTTTTGAAGCTCCCATGGTCTTGATCGAACCTCAGCCTCTCATACCGCTTCAGGTTTTGGCAGCAATTCAACCATTGACAGCCCATCGCAGTATGACGTCCATCAGGCAGCGAGACCATCCCCCGTTTGGGGGCGAGCTTATCCTCCTTGCCTCAGAAGCAAGCAAAATTGCTTGGTCTCTAGGCCACGTCTGAGACCTTGACGTTCCCGCGAAGTCGTTGCTTTGAGCAATCTCGCCCATTCCGCCATCCGGGATTGGCCGAAGTTGCTCAGAACCCCGTTTCTGAGGCAGTGACTATCAGGCTGTCGCCCCTGCTGCAATCAAGAGCGCGACTGTAAAGGTGAAAACCAGTAGGTTCAGCGACGGTAATGGGAAGCGCGACAGACCTCGACTGTAACGAATCAAGAAGTACATCGAGCAACAACCAAGGAGAAGTGAGGCGAACGGAAGAAGCAAAGTGCTGGTGGCGGCAACTGTACTTGGAGCGGATGTGACACTTCGCAGAAGAGGAAGCACTTGCAGGGGCGGCACAAGAGCTTGCGTCAACAAGAGTTGCAGTCCCACGCGCTGCTGCTCCGCGACTCGATTGTCACCTGAGACAACCGACCGGCCGGAACGTAACAGAGCAACTAAAGCTACGACCGGTGGAAATGCCAAGATGACACCGATACAAATGAAAAGCCACGTAAGACGCATCGAAGATCGGCCTCTTGCATAGGATTGTAGCCTCTTGCAAAGTCTGGTTTTCGGCAGTGGCGCGCCTATGGCCCCCCAGAATCTGGCTCCAGGCCGATCTTGTCGTTGACCGCAGAGGCGAGGCGCTGGCGTGAGCCGAGGTAGCGTTCCGTCGTCTCTGCCGAGCGATGACCGAGCAGAAACTGGATTTGCTCCAATTCGCCTCCGGCAGCATGGCACAGCCGGGCACAGGTGCGACGGAGGTCGTGAGGAGCCAATTTTTCGATTCCCGCAGTCTCCGCTCGTCGTCTGACGATCCACCAGACAAGCTTTTCGCTAATGCGTGGCCCCCAGACCGTTCCGGTGCGGCTCACACGCCTGAAGATCGCGCCTTCACTGATGGAAGCGGCGATGACCCACCGGTCCAGTGCTACCTTGACCCAGCTCGGAACAGGCACCGTTCGAATGTGTCCGCACTTACCAAAGAGATTGACGATCGCCCAATGCCCATCACGCTGCTGGTGACCCAGGGTGAGGGAAGTCAGCTCTGCTCTACGAAGCCCACAGCCCAGAAGAAGGGCCAGAACGGCATAATCCCGCTTGTCCCTGGTGGAATTGCTCGCCGGCACCGCGAGCAGCTTCTTTCCTTGATCGGCGGTGAGCCAGTTGCCGAGACGCATGCCAAGCCGCTTTACTCCCTTTACACGGCGAATGCCGGCGGCGAGATCCGGGTTGAGAAGGCCATTGTCTGACGCCTCATAGGCTAGCCGACGCACGGCGGCAAGCCCGAGATTGATCGTCGCCGGAGCAAGACGGCGGCTTTCCAGCTCGTACCGATACCTCAGAACCACCGTTCGTCCAAAGGCAAGCCGTGGCTCGGAGCAGTACCAGGTGATGAAGTCCTCGATCGCAGCGCCATAGGTTCGCTTGGAGGCTGCAGAGCCCAGGCTCTGCAGGACAGAACTTTTAGAGTGGTCGAGGTCCGGCAGGCGTAAGATCGTCCTCGTCGAACGGGTTTTCGGCTTGCGCTTCTGAGTCATGGAGGCGGCCTCCCTTGCCGCGCACCCATGATCAGGCTCCCCACAAACACCCAAAACCTGAGACTTCCGAAAACAACGACTTTGCGGGAGCCGCCTAAATGGAAGGTTAGCAATTCGTCCGGAACATCAGCCAAGTTTACCGCTCAACGCCATGAAAAGACCTGAATCTCTCCCACGAGCTTGTCCTGGCCGGGGCGGTCGAAGTTCGGCCAGAGTGCAACGACTGACTTGCCGTTGTCGCTCAGTTGCAGGTCAGGTACTGATTCGCTGTCTTCACAGGCTCCCAGCACGAGCCAATGACATTTATGCTGCTGGACCCGCAACTTAGGGGACCGCACTAGAATCTTTCCGCTCTCGCGGTCCCAAACTGTAAATCGCGCGTTCGTGATCTTCAACTCACCCGAAACGCCATTGCAGTCTCTGCAGAACTTCTCCACCCCGGTATAACCAAATACCTCGCGGCCATCGGCCGACGCGCCCGAAAATCGGTATGCCTCCGCCCCTTCCGCACCAAACGTCTTGATTTGTTCCTTGGACTGTGGCTCCAAGACTCGAATCGTGCGCCCATAGGGCATCACACTGTCGTCGCACATTACCTTTTGGCATAGCGGTAAGCCGACGACCAACGCATTTTCTCCGCTAAACGAGAGCTGATATCGGTTTAACCCTTTTCGATCCCCGAAATCCAGCCGCTGTATCAACTTTCCACTAGCGCGATCTACCACTTCTGCCACTTCATCGTACTCGTCGTATGGACCTGCTGGCTGCATGTTCCAAACATCCGCCGCTACCTTCGATCCGTCTGGCGAGATCGCCACTCCGTCCCCTTGAATCCCATCGAAGCTCTCAGTCAGGTCCGCTGTTTCAGCACCGGCATCAAAATCGAATACTTTAACGACGTTCTTACCGTTCATCCAGACTCGCAATGCCGCAAAGGCGCTACCAGCGGAGCAACTAAGTTCAATCGCGTTATACCCGCTCACTTCCCGCAAGGGTCGAGGAGTACCGCCTTGATGTAATCCCACGGGTATTTCAGCCAATGCAATTGCGGCATGGACGGTGTAATCTTTTGTATCGATGATGTAGATCTTGTTTAGCCTGTCGAATGCCGCAAGGTACTTGCCTTGATCACAGAATTGCAGCAGCGGCGACACCCTCAATTGACCTCCTTTATCCCAGGACACCTTTGGTAAATAGACTTTATTCACCTCATGTCCAGAAGTCACATCCCAGATTTCAATTGCATCCGCTGGGGCGCCACTTACGAAACCTAGCGTGGCAACCGTGCTGCCGTCTGGAGAAATTGTGACTGAGTAGGGGTCTCCTCTAAGGGGCAGCCGGTGAATTCTTATATCTCCTATGGCCCCCGCTGTTTGGGCATACCTAAGACCCAGATAACAACTCACGGCCACTGCGAGACACGCCAGCGCACCGAAGGCCAGCAACATTCGTTTTGACTTATATTTCATCATCATGCGCGAGGCCCGCTACACAGTCAGCGTCTTCTTATATCTCTCTCCAAGCTGTTCGGCAATCACCCGTTAGTTCTCCGGAAAATAGAATGATATCGGGAAGAGTGACACGATGCGCTCGTGCACGGAAAACGGCATTGTCGCCAACTTCGCCCCTCTCAAACGGTCAAGACGCTATGATTGCCGAAAACGCCGACTTTTCGCGACGTTCGTTTCCGCCCTAACGACCCTGCGGAATGCCGTAGCTGGGACTTTAGCGGGATGCACGACAAGCCGCAACTGAGCCATACTTGGGACGTGGCCACAAGCATACCTGCCAAAACGAGCTTGCCAGATGATCAATCGCTTGATGTTCACCGGTACCGCGCGTCATCGGGAAACATGGCAGTGAGCGTGATATCGGCCGCGATAGTGTCCTCTATAGGTGCTTGGCTCTGCACGGGGATGATTGTTCCGCATCTCCGTGTGAGGCTTGCACATCAGGGCATGAGCATCACAGTCAACCTAGTCGTAGCAGCGACCTTCTTGGTTCTAGGACTTTTCGGGATGATTCGAACATTCCAGTGGCGCCTGACGATCACGAATGCGTGGGTTGAAGTCGACAACGGATTCAGAAGTCATTTCATTCCGTTTACGGAAATTTCTGGCCGTCGATCTGCGGCGGGTCGGGGTACAAGCGGAATATACCTCTACCGTCGAGGCGATTCGCGGGTCTATGTGAATGAGTCGATGTTCCGACTAGATGACTACTACCAACAATGGCAGGCTTCCATCTATGACCTCGATAAGGCGGACAGGCTCGAGCGCAAGGCATGCGGCAAAGAGACCCCGACGGACTGGTTCGCCACCGACAACGAAAAACAGAACCCAGCGATCGGCGGCCCCGAGGCAGTCGCCTAACTCGTAGAGAACGCCTCTCGTCCTCTCCCTTGTGAAATCTTCGACAAACTCCCGCACACGGGGCGATCTAAACTTCGCATCCCACGGCCACCAGCAGTAACGTTGCCGAAAACACGACTTTTCGGAGATGACGTTGAAGCTCTTCAGAAGGCGAAGCTAGCTTTCTCTGGTGTCAGGCCGTAATGTCTCCGAGATCGGGAACGGAGGCAATCCATGATTCATAGAATTGATCCACCACGAAGTTGGAATGGATCACAATCTTCGGGAAGCGTCTTGCCTTCGGGATAAGGACAGTTTGCGGTCCCTGCTTTCCCCAGCGGATCCGTTTTCCTATCACTTCGTTTCGATCCAGCTCTCGGAAGCCGAAGGTAAATTCAGTCCCGATCTTGGTGTCTGACAGGATGAGGACTCGACGCCAATAGCTTCGAGCCTGACTCGCGCCTATGATTGCGAGCCCGAGACCTGCGAGGGGGCCAAGATAAGCATTGAGCCAAGCAGTCATGCTGGGTCGAACGGGAAGCAAGGCATGTTCCACCGTCAGCAGAAAGAGACACGTCCCGACAAGCACATAAAACGAGCCCGCAACGAGGAAGAATCGTCTCAGTCTCTGCGATGGTCGATAGATGTGCGCGTTCGTGTCTTGTCTGAGATCCATACGCCGTCCAGGCAGATAGGTTACCGTCGATTGCGTGAGATGACCATGACGCATACGTGGGAGTTCCAACTGCGTTCCTTCCAAACGGCGTTCTGGGAAACTTCGGCCCCGCCGAGCCGACCTTGGTCGGCCGAGATTGCCGACAACACGACTTCCCGGGAGCTTAGCTCGATACATGGTCCTTCTGTGGCGAACGATTCGGCGTGAAGGCCGAAACGACAAGAATAGAGACTGCGATCCATAAGCACTTATCCAGCGCCGCATCTGTTCCCCAAAGGGTATTTGCGCTGAGTCCTGCCTGGTAGACATGGACTTCAGTTAAGACGTGCGCGAGAAGAAGAAGTACGTCCGCGATTGCGGCAGCACGCATCGACCAGATGGCGAGGAGTAAGCACGGCGTAAGAAGCGTCCATGCAAAGGTGTGCGGCCAGCACTCGATTCCGGGACAGAATCCATAAAGATCGTGCCGAAGATGGAGACATAGAGACTGATTGATCCGGCAAGAAGGGGGTGCGGACGAAAAGTTGGACTCTTTGGAGGTAGTCCATGTATTCCTACGAAGATCGCATTCGGGCGGTTCGTCTCTATGTAGAGCTCGGCAAACGCGGCGCAGCTACCGTCCGTCAGCTGGGTTACCCGACAATTAGGGCTTTGAACAGATGGCATAAGCAATACCAACGAGGTCATGATTTACCCGCGGGCTATGTGCGTTTGAGGCCGAAGTATTCGGCTGAGGAGAAGCAAGCGGCCGTGGATCACTATCTGAATCATGGTCAGTGTCTGGCCTGGACCTCGAAATCTCTCGCATATCCCGGGCGCGGGACGCTGGCAAGGTGGGTCGATGAGCAGCGGCCCGAAGCCAGAAAACGCATTGTTGGAAAAGTCGGAGCTCTCCCTCAGCCTCGAGAGACGAAAGAGGCTGCAGTCATCGAGCTGTGCATGCGACAGGAGAGTGCACGCGTCATTGCTCAAAGGGTAGGCGTGAGCAGGCCCACGTTGTACAACTGGAAGAATGAGCTGCTCGGTCGTGAGGTTCCCACAACCATGAAACGCCACAACGACCCACCGCTTGCTTCTGAGCGGACAGCCCTGGAAGGGCAAGTCGAATCTCTCCAGCGCGATATCCAGCAGTTGCAGCTGGAATACGACCTCTTGAAGAAAGCCAATGAATTACTAAAAAAAGATCTGGGCATCGACCTGCATCTGCTGACCAACCGGGAAAAGACGTTGTTGGTTGATGCCCTGAGACAAACTTACCCGCTGTCGCAACTCTTCGGTGCCCTGGGACTCGCCCGCAGTTCCTACTTTTATCACCGGGCACGACTACAAGTCGCTGAGAAGTATGCCGGCCTGCGTGATGTCATTACCGAGATATTCAAAGGGAATCACTCCTGTTACGGCTATCGCCGGATGCGAGCGGCCCTGGTTAGACGGAATATTTCTCTCTCAGAGAAAGTCTTGCGGCGTCTGATGAAACAGGAAGGTCTGGCAGTTTCCACTGCGAGACGCCGTCGCTACGGATCTTACCTGGGAGAAATCAGCCCTGCTCCAGAGAACCTCATCAACCGCGACTTTCGGGCCGCAGCCCCGAATGAGAAGTGGCTCACCGACATCACCGAGTTCCAGATCTCAGCCGGCAAGGTATATCTATCGCCGATCATCGACTGCTTTGATGGGTTGGTGATCAGCTGGTCGATCGGCATGCGTCCAGACGCCGAGTTCGTGAACACCATGCTGGATGCTGCCATCGAGACGATGGCCAAGCGTGACAGCCGACCTGTGATCCACTCCGATCGCGGTGCTCATTATCGCTGGCCTGGGTGGCTGACACGGATAAGCGATGCAGGTCTCGTCCGCTCGA
The DNA here is from genome assembly GCF_000178975.2 of Granulicella tundricola MP5ACTX9. Classification (NCBI taxonomy): domain Bacteria; kingdom Pseudomonadati; phylum Acidobacteriota; class Terriglobia; order Terriglobales; family Acidobacteriaceae; genus Granulicella; species Granulicella tundricola. The sequence continues at coordinate 79,289 of NC_015060.1, forward strand.
TGTCGCGTAAAGGCTGTACCCCCGATAACGCAGCCTGCGAAGGCTTCTTCGGGCGACTAAAAACGGAGTTCTTCTACTCTCGGAACTGGAAGACTACGAGCATCGAGCAATTCATCAAGGAAGTTGATGCTTACATCCGCTGGTATAACGAAAAGCGGATCAAGATCTCACTTGGCTCACTCAGCCCTCTCGAATATCGGGAGAAACTAGGACTTGCAGCATAAACAAGTCCAACTTTTCGTCCGCACCCCCGAACGAACCCAATCCATCGAACTTGCTCGAGCTTGAGCCCACTAGTCTTCGGCATTGCGGCAGTATATCCCTGGATGCCAAAGCGTGTGAGACTGCCGAAACACCGACTTTTGGGGCAGTAGACTTGTCTTGGGCCTATTGTGCTGAGAAGATGGTCACATGAGCACCGTGGGAATGAAGTCGGAGAGCTTCGCCGCAATCATCATTTTCGTGTTTCTCATGCCGCCGCTTTGGAGTTCTCTGTGGCATGAGCACCCGTGGTTGACGGTTGCTTGGCTCCTCTGTTGGTTAGGTGTTTTCATCGGCTACATTGCCCATGTAAGACGAGGGCGCAGGACCTTGAGCTAAATGTTCGACCTTGCCGATGACGCGACCGTGCCGGAGTTCAGGTCTTAAATCGTTGAGCCGTCTTCGCCACGATCTTGGGCGAACTTATGCTGCATATCAGACCAGTCGATTTCGGCGCCAACAAACGCAGGAATGACCGCTGAGAAAAACATGTCGGCCCATGAGCTAATTCCTGGAGTAGCAAGCCATCCAGCCTTGAAGCATGTCACGTGAACCAAACGGACAAACGCATAGCAACCGAACCAAATGAGCAGATTCAAGACAAGGTTCCAAAGGCGGCCTCGTTTTTGCATCTTTGCCCAACGTTCGGGAGTGCGCCGGTCCTGAAACCATCTCCATGTCATGACTGGAGAATACAAGATTCGCAATCTCGCGAAAACGGCGATTGTCGGCAGCTTCTACCCGCTTGGACGGGGTAGGAACCATCGACGTTTCCGAAAACAACGACTTTCGAGGAGCGGGGACCGCTGACATCAGGCTCGACGGAAGTCATACACACAGAAAGCGGCTACAAAAAGTGGCATCGAAACTGTGAGTGCGAACAGAATCAAAGCGAACAGCAATGACGCACTTGAGTGGTTCCCTTGGGACAGCATTGAAACCAGCCCCAAAACCGCTACGGTGCACGCGCCACAGAACGTAGAAGCGGTGATGCCCCGACGAGACGAACCTACCGCCGCTACCCCCACAAGCAGAGCGACTGTAGCCGACGCATCCGTCACGGTCCAGATCCACCACCAAACCATATGGGACGTTGCCCAAGCTGCGGTTGCGGCTGCAAGGACCAATAGCCATAGCCCCCCGGCTGCCGCTGACAGTCTTAGGATCGCCTCGATGAACAGATAACCTCTTCGCCTCATCGCACAAGTCTAAACACGGGCGGAGAGCAATGGTGCCCTTCGGTATCTGGAACCATGATTCAAGGAAAACGGCGTTATGGGCAGGTTCGGCGCGCCCCGACCGCCAAGAACGGCGTCATTGTCGACAATGCGACTCCTGGGGAATTGAGCCGCAGGTTTGCTTGCGAGCGTCTGCTATGGACCGGCTTCAAACGGATGTTTCATGAACTGATCGATGCTTTTTGCTGTCCGCTTCTGGGTTTTCAACCAGTCGAGTTGCCACTCGGTAATTCTTTCCGTCTTCTGCGGCACGAATTCGCCATGGTTCGGTTCCTCTATCCATTCGAGCTGACGAACCAGCGCGAACGGCGGGGATGCGCCTGAAGCTTTTCGAGAGAAAGCCGCCGCCGCTTCATACTGGGCGAAGGCAACGAAATAGTCGTTCCTGCCATTCAGCGGTTCGGCCCCATTATTCGGATTCAGCCACACTCTATATTCGAGGACGTCATCATAAAAATATCCTCCGCCAGAAGCAGGCTCAACAGGATAGGTTCCTACTAGGTTTGGATCGACTGCTACCGGGAAAACACTCGTTCCCGTAATTTGCCGATCAACACTACTGACCATAAACGTGGGGTGAATTGCGGCCTGCTTGCACCCAACAATTTGCAGGAGGGATACCATCATCAAAGCCTGGAGATATCTGACTGACCTGCCCTCCGCTATCAATATCACGCTGCCTCCACCGTGAGTCAGCCTACGCTAGCCGACCTCCGAGTCAAATGGCTCAGTAGTGTTAGCAGACGAAGGAAGGCTGGGCTCTCCTCAGAAACGGCGTTTTGAGCAAGAACGCCGACAGAGGGAACTACCTCCACCGCAGTCTGGTATTTAGAACCGGCCTAGAGTCCTGATTTCGAGGATGCAGCGGTCGATCGCCTGGGCAGAAGCTTCAAGCATCGCGATGGACGTTGCATGACGGCTTCGGTCGTTCAACTCCAAGCGTTGCGCCTCAGCTCTGTATCCGTCGCTATCGGCGGTCCACTTGGTGACGAGTCTTTGCAGTTGTCCCTGATCAATCATGGCCTAATTGTATCGACCGGACATAAACCGAATTAGCGGACGTGGGGCTTTGAATGGTTTGAATCATTTCAAGCCACGGCGTTAGCGGTCGTCAGACTTTCTCGATAATGCTAATCGAACTCGAAAGGCTCTTGGAGTGAAAGATACCCGTCAACACAATCTGCGCTGGTGTCCGTAAGACGATCCCTCAACGGACGTTCGGCTAAGATCAATTCACCACTCGAAACACAGCAAACGGTGTCTCATATACCTGGTACGGTGATACTCTCACATGAGGCCCGCTAAACGTTACGAATTTATGCCAAAAACTCTCATCGGTTACGCACGATGCTCCACGGACAAGCAAGACCTCACCGCTCAACGGGAAGCACTCACTGATTTAGGTGTGGCTGCGGACCGGATCTACGTTGATCACGGATTGACCGGAACGAACCGGGCCAGGCCAGGGCTCAACCAAGCGCTTGCCGCTGTCCGCAAGGGGGACACGCTAGTTGTGCCGAAATTGGATCGTCTCGCCCGCTCGGTCCCTGATGCGCGCTCGATCGCAGATGAGTTAGCAGCACGGGGCGTGACACTGGCTCTCGGCCAAAGCCGCTACGATCCAGCCGATCCGATGGGCAAGATGTTCTTCAATATCCTGGCGACTTTCGCGGAGTTCGAAGCCGACCTGATTCGCCTGCGCACGCGCGAGGGCATGAAGATAGCCCGCGCTAAAGGTAGGCTGCGTGGCAAACAGCCAAAGTTGTCAGACAAGCAGCAGAAGGAACTCGGCCGCATGCATGGAACAGGTCAGTACACGATCAGCGATCTGGCAGAACTGTTCTCCATTTCTCGACCGACGGTCTACCGCACGCTGCTGCGTAGCACCGGGTAAGAGGAACTGATACCAGAAGCCGTTCAAAGGCGACTTCGAATAATCAACGCGGGCGTTGGGCGATACCAGTTCTACTCGTCAGTCGTCCATCTTTCAGAACCACGATCAGATCTTCTGCAGAGGTATAGAGATTATGAGCGTCAATCGGAAGACCCATCTTTTCGCGCTGGCCATCTTGTCGTCCCTGTCTTTTGCCGCTTATGCTCAAACTGCTCTAACCCAAGCCTCAAACGATAAGATCGACCACTGGCTGCGCAGTGGCGAGCCTCGTATGGTCGCCTGGGGTGCGGCCTTCGCCGCAAAGTGTGGCGATAGGGACGCGTTGCCTCTTCTCGCAAGCCTTGCCGAGAACTATCAATCTATTCCGCCCCAGGAGTATGACGCGCGGGGGAACTACATCCCGAGAACTCCTGAACAAAAACAGCGTCTGGATTCCATGGAAGTTGTTCTTGATTCCGTTATTCAACTCCATGGAAGGGTTCCTTACGAGGCAATCACTTCGGCCTTACAGGACTTTCCGGCTCAGGCCCTTACCCTCTTCGCGGGCATGCCCGAGCCCGAGCGCTCCCAACGCGCTGATGTCTTGTATGCAACTCGGGACAAAGCGGATCAACCTTACGACTGGCACCACCTTGCACAGCAGCAAATGATCCATATGGCCGCTGCCATCCTCGCCCTGCAACCTCCGCCAGGCTTCACTGCGACTCTCCTGAACGAGACTACCGTCGTCTTGAAAGTAAGCGTGACTGACGACGAACAGAAGCGCGAGGACACATTTTCAGGGGGAGTGTGCGGCGACTCTTTCGGCCTTAAACCGGCCCAAGGCTGGCCTCAACCCTATACTTATGTAGTCGAGCAGCACTGGAATAACCAGGGATCAGCAGACGGAGTCCTCGTTCCTGGCGAGCCTTCTATCACCACGCGTCGAGCACTTAGCAACAGTTCTTGCTCTACTCTCCCAGGGTTCACAAGCGTGCAAAAGCTCCTGCTGGCAGAACAGGAAGCTGGTTTCTTGCCCGAGGATAGAAGAACTGGAACCCTCCAGTACGACACTCTCCGTTACCCTGGCCAAGCGAGCTTCGTCGCTTCTCTCTCCAGTTTGGTTGATCGCCGGAAAGAACCCTTTCGGAAACTCGCAGCAACTCTCGCCGGCAAGTCGTTTCTATCGGCGTCTGAAGCGGCAACCGCAATGCCTATGTTTGCAGTTGAAATCGACGACCAAAGAAAGGACCAAACCCAAGCCCTTCAGATGCCGGCGTCTCTTGGCTCCCGGACAACGGTTGGTCCGTACAAGCCTGAGAGCGGATGGTTCTTGAAGCAAGGAAACTGAGCTGGAACCTCCAGATCTGGACCGCACCCCGCCATTTAGTCCTAAAGGATGCCCGCCAAACAGCTCCGAAGATCACAATTTCTGGTTTATGCTACAGGCAATGCCGAAAGTAGTAAAGCCTAATGCTACACACCACCCGCCGAAGGGACAGACTGTCGGGTACGCGCGGGTGAGCAGCTTTGAACAGAACGAGAACCGCCAGCTCGAAGGGATGGAGGTGGATCGCGTATTCCTCGATAAAGCTTCGGGCAAGAACATCCAACGCCCCCAACTCGAAGCTCTGATGAAGTTCGTCCGGGAAGGCGACACGGTTGTATGTCACTCGATGGATCGCCTGGGCCGGAATTTGGTAGACCTGCGGAAGACAGTCGGGGAACTGACTTCGCGGAAGATTGGGGTCCGTTTCATCAAAGAAAATCTAACTCTGACCGGCGACGACTCGCCGATGGCGACGTTGCTTCTTAATATGATGGGCTCGTTCGCGGAGTTCGAAGTGGCGTGGAGCCGGGAACGCCAGCGGGAGGGGATTGAGCTGGCGAAGCGGGATGGTGTCTATAAAGGTCGCAAGCGCCTGTTGACGCCGGATCGGGCCGCTGAGTTGACCCGTCGGCTTGGTTTGGGCGAAAGCAAAGCTGCCTTAGCGCGTGAGTTCCAATTGGATCGGACGACGGTCTATCGCTACATCGGACGAGCTAAGGCTCAACCGGAAGGGGCGGGGAAGTGACACGTCTCGCTCAAAGGGTGATGCACTGCCCATGCGGAAAAGCAAAGGTCCTGGCATTGGGCTTGTGCTCGACCTGCTACACCTTGAAGCGGCAGGATGAGGAGTACTTCGGTGGCCTGCGCGAAGCGGTTCTGGAGCGTGATGGCTACCGTTGCCGCGTTTGTGATGCTTCCGGTCGTGACAAGTGGTCCATCATCGTCCACCACCGGATACCCGGTAGATCGGTCCTGAAGCTGATGCTTTCGCTGTGCCCTGGCTGCCATGCGAAGGTTCACCGCACAAAAGCAGTGCTTTCGGCCATGCCGCCGCTGCTCTTGGAACTATGGCGTGAGCAGCATCCCAAAGGTCATGAACAGAAGCAGCTCGACTTCAGTTCAAGAAAGCCGGCGGCGAAACTGATTCCACTCTTCAGAGACGAAAAGGAGTCGAGCGGTTAGGCTTTTGGTCGCTGCTGGTGTGAATGCGTTTATCAGGGCCGATACGCGCACGTTTCCGACAACGCCGTTTTACGACAATCCGAGCCAAACCTGCAGGTAAACGGTGATAATGCTCTTCGTAACGATCGAATCGGAGATCACCATGGTTGCTTTAATGACGTTATTCTTAGCTGCCTCCTTCTTTGGCAACAAGCCCTCACGTAACGCCGTCACAGAACAGAGCATAGTCTCAGATAAATCAGTGCAGGCTAAACAGCCGGATATCGTCGATCTTCCGATTGTGCCTAGCGGAGCATCTCGGGTTTGGCTTGACACTGCAAGAAACCACTATCGTTGCTCTTATGAACGCCAGTATGGCAAGTCAAAGACAGGGGAGTACCTCACCGAGAAAGAGGCAAGGGATAAAGGCGCTCGACCTTTCAACAAGAGAGGCTGCCCCTCTAGGTAGTCAAACCTCCCGCAAAGTCGTTGTTTGCGGCAACATCGCCAGGAGACTTCCGCAAACACCGTTTGTAAGGAACGCAGTTGGAACTCCCACGTATGCGTCATGGTCATCTCACGCAATCGACGGTAACCTATCTGCCTGGACGGCGTATGGATCTCAGACAAGACACGAACGCGCACATCTATCGACCATCGCAGAGACTGAGACGATTCTTCCTCGTTGCAGGCTCGTTTTATGTGCTTGTCGGGACGTGTCTCTTTCTGCTGACGGTGGAACATGCCTTGCTTCCCGTTCGACCCAGCATGACTGCTTGGCTCAATGCTTATCTTGGCCCCCTCGCAGGTCTCGGGCTCGCAATCATAGGCGCGAGTCAGGCTCGAAGCTATTGGCGTCGAGTCCTCATCCTGTCAGACACCAAGATCGGGACTGAATTTACCTTCGGCTTCCGAGAGCTGGATCGAAACGAAGTGATAGGAAAACGGATCCGCTGGGGAAAGCAGGGACCGCAAACTGTCCTTATCCCGAAGGCAAGACGCTTCCCGAAGATTGTGATCCATTCCAACTTCGTGGTGGATCAATTCTATGAATCATGGATTGCCTCCGTTCCCGATCTCGGAGACATTACGGCCTGACACCAGAGAAAGCTAGCTTCGCCTTCTGAAGAGCTTCAACGTCATCTCCGCAAAGTCGGGTTTTCGGCAATTATGAAGCTCCCGAGAGAGCGAAGCTGCCGTGCGGATGGCGTTTAGCGAGTGGCCGATGCTCCTAGCCATCTAAGGAACAGGTGCAAAGCTTCCATCTACATAATGCTTATCGCCTGCAGACCATCGCCACCGTCGCCGCTCCGCTAGAGCTATATGGCTCTGCATCACCGGAGCGGTTTCAGACTTCCCGCCCTTAGTCGAGGATCCAACAGTGGTCGTTATCCGTGTTTCCTCGATGCTTCCGTCTGGAAGAGGGAGTAGTGTACTTGAATGCTGAACGATCGGCCCTTCAGCCATGCGGTCCTCAGACGTGTACTCCTTTGTCTCCAACACGTTCGCCAAGAGATTGCCTCTCACCTCAAAAAGCAGCATGTGATCCTCCACAATGCCTGAGCCATGCCCACGGTTTACATGATGTATAAGGACACTTTGATCAACCTTGCCTTCAGTCTTAATCAACTCATATGACGTAGGCTTCCACCAACAATCAAATCTCTCACCGGCCACGACGTGCCAACGGTGTTCCTTTGTCGTTCGTAGTAGGTACAAGTGAGAAGAGGGGCTGCCAGGGCCGGTACATGGAAAGAACAAAAGCCGGCCCTCGGAACCGACAATCGGCTCTATGTGGATGTTGCTGTTCGGAACGGCGGCTGCGGCATCATGAGCTATCGCTCCGTCTACGCCTAGGAGTTTTAGCAAACCCTCGCGCTGATCAGGTGAGCCGAGCTTTAGTTCCTGATCGATGTCGGCGCTAGCTTCACCTGCGAGACCTCCGCTGTATCCAAATCGGACTTGCGCCCGTGAATTCGTAAGGAATAGGGACAGGAGTGCAACGAGGAGAGCGCCTGTTTTACGGTGACCTGCCATGTCGACAATGTTAGCTCCTCCGAGTGATTCAGGTTGTAATCCCCCTTCGACCGACCCAACGGAGAAGTCCCCATTTACTGAAAGTCGAGGTTTTCGGAAACGTCGATGGTTCCTACCCCGTCCAAGCGGGTAGAAGCTGCCGACAATCGCCGTTTTCGCGAGATTGCGAATCTTGTATTCTCCAGTCATGACATGGAGATGGTTTCAGGACCGGCGCACTCCCGAACGTTGGGCAAAGATGCAAAAACGAGGCCGCCTTTGGAACCTTGTCTTATATCTGCTCACTGGTTCGGTTGCTATGCGTTTGTCCGTTTGGTTCACGTGACATGCTTCAAGGCTGGATGGCTTACTACTCCAGGAATTAGCTCATGGGCCGACATGTTTTCTCAGCAGTCATTCCTGCGTTTGTTGGCGCCGAAATCGACTGGTCTGATATGCAGCATAAGTTCGCCCAAGATCGTGGCGAAGACGGCTCAACGATTTAAGACCTGAACTCCGGCACGGTCGCGTCATCGGCAAGGTCGTACATTTAGCTCAAGGTCCTGCGCCCTCGTCTTACATGGGCAATGTAGCCGATGAAAACACCTAACCAACAGAGGAGCCAAGCAACCGTCAACCACGGGTGCTCATGCCACAGAGAACTCCAAAGCGGCGGCATGAGAAACACGAAAATGATGATTGCGGCGAAGCTCTCCGACTTCATTCCCACGGTGCTCATGTGACCATCTTCTCAGCACAATAGGCCCAAGACAAGTCTACTGCCCCAAAAGTCGTTGTTTTCGGCAATGGCGACGTTTTCAACGGCCAAACAGGTGGAAGTTGCCGACAACTCCGTTTATAGGAACAAACCACAACCTCCGTGTGCCCCATCCTCACCGACGGTTCTATCGTCGGTTAGGGTGGGCATCGTTTGCGGAAGCAAACGACCGTTCTCCTCCACACTTCCCAAAACGCCGTTAATGAGATGGTCCGCCGCTTGATCTCCACCCGGAAGGTAGGCGATTGTGTTGGCAGGTACAAGGAGGATCATCGACATGCAGATTCATTCGGTTGGCATAGATCTGGGTAAGACGACCTTTCACCTCGTAGCCCTGAGCGCAGCTGGCAAGGTGCTGTTGCGCAAGAAGTTCACTCAGAAGCAACTGATCACCTTCACCGCGAACATGCAGACCTCCTTGATCGGGATGGAGGCATGTTCAGGAGCGCACTTCCTGGGCCGGGCTTTGCGAGCGCAAGGCCACGACGTGAAGCTGATTCCAGCGCAGTTTGTAAAGCCGTTCGTGAAGTCGAATAAGAACGACTTCCTGGATGCTGAGGCGATCGCTGAAGCCGTCGACCGACAGAACATGCGCTTCGTTCCGATCAAGACCGACGATCAGCTCGACCTGCAAGCCATGCATCGTGTGCGTGACAGGCTTGTCGCTCGCCGGACGTCCGTGATCAACCAGCTGCGAGCCTTTCTGCTGGAGCGCGGCATGGTTTTCGCCAAGACTCCCATCAAGTTGAGACAAGCGATGCCAGAGATACTCGAGAACGCGGAGTCGAACCTGACGCCACGCATGCGCAACCTTGTCAGCCTGCTCTGGAGCGAGTGGAAGGATCTTCAGCAGCAGATCGTTGCGATGAACGAAGAGGTCGAGCAGATCGCTTCTTCCGACCCCGCATGCCAACGGCTGAGACAAATCCCCGGCATCGGCCCCTTGGTCGCAACCGCAATCGTCGCTGCGATCGGCAACGGAGCAGCCTTCCATAAGGGCCGAGAGTTCTCCGCATGGCTTGGACTTGTACCCCGACAGCACTCGACCGGCGGCAAGGCGAGACTCTTCGGCATCAGCAAGCGAGGTAACCGCTACCTGAGAAAGCTGCTCGTCCATGGCGCCCGATCAGCAGTTCTCATCGTCAAGCGAGACGCGTTCCCCGTTTGGGCCTTGGCTTGATGGTCTGGAACAACGAGCACCGGTGAAGGTCGTCATTACAGCCGCAGCCAACAAGCTTGCTCGTATGGCCTGGGCGGTGCTCTCAAGCGGCAATGACTACCGCCCAGCAACGGCTCCGATGCCGGCCTGAGCAGGCGCGGAAAAGACGCCTTCGGCTTGGAAGCGCAGAATCGCGCTCCCACTTTACCGCACCACGACGACGATTTAGAGTTCCCACCAAGGTCTGCACTGGACAGCTAAGACGACCGAACAGTTCCCAACGGCGTGCTCAAAACCTGCTCCCGAAAATGGTCTTCCATGACCGTGCCGTTTATCAGGTAGAGCACGCAGCGCAACTCATCATGGCCAGGAGACTAGACCCTCCACCCAAAGGCCGAATACATTTGCGCAGACCTGTCGATGTCGCCCTTCGCTTTTCCCTTGCAGTCGTGCGGCGGACCATACATTTTCGCGAACGTGCAACCCAGCCGCGATAAAATTCAACAATGGGCCTTGCGTCGCTCCTCACGCAGCTTCGACGGTCGTTCACAGTGGACACTGATGCATCGATCTCGAAGCCTAAGGCTGTGCGCGCTCCTGCGGCGGCTGAGGACTTCACAGGACTGTACACGAAGCCTCCAACTTCCTCTGCAACCAAGTTTCCCGGTGTGCCTGCGCCTGACGTTGCTCTAGCACCAAGTCTCCTAGCAGCACGGTGGGTAAGCCACGATCTCTATGGGGAGGAAATGCCGGGGATCGCCGCCGACCTTCTCGAAGCAGGATTCGATACTCCAGCCGTGAGGCGACTGGCAGGTGAGACGCAGGTCAACAACTCAGCGGATGCAGAGCCTCTCGTGAGTCGCATGTTTAGAGAACTTGGAATCCCTCCCTCACTTGGACAGCAGGAGGCCAAACTGATAGTTTCGCGGCAACTCGCCCGTGAAGTTATAGCTGGTTGGCGAAATGCATGGGCGACAGCCAGCCATCTCGAGATCGTGATCTGGGAACACTTACCTCCGAACGCAGACTTGTCTGCGATTTTCCAGATCAACGGTGAGATCGATTGGGACGCGCCCTACCGGCGTTCTCTGCCTGACCTCAGTGCTGCTCTTTTGGAGGCATTCGCGGACCTGGGAACAATGGCTATCGAGGACGTGGACGTCAGCCATGCATAAGCGTTTCGGAATCTTTTGAGGTTGCGCCTGCAAAGTCGGTGTTTTCGGTAATCACGCCCGGCTTCTGGGTCAAAGTTGCTCAAAACGCCAATCCTTGGGGGGGGCAGAGTACAAAGCAAGCTCCCTCCGTTAGCGTCAGCTACCTGATTCTCCTTGCTTGATGAGGGTTGAAGCGAGGAAGGAAAGCGATGGTGGGAGTCGGAAACTCAGCTGCATAAGTTCCGTGTCGACGTCAGATCCGATGCTGAGCAGGGCAAATCCGGTGATGGGTTGGTCAGACGGCAGGAGCCAGGACATCGTGCCGAGCCCACGTCGATGAGCAGGAGTGGTGAACTCGACGAGTTCCTTGCTCTTGTAGTTGAGTTGGTCAGATAGGAAAGCGCCGAAGGGATAATCTGATGGGGAACCGAAGCCTTCCGCGATGATCTTGCGAGCGTAGCCGCGATGTGCCGGGAAGACGCGGGCTACTACCTTTGCCACCTCAAAGCGGCCTGATGTCTCACCGTCGGAGCCGGAGAATTGAATGGCCGGACCCGTAAAGCCTTTCCATTTTTTGTGTTCTAAGAGCTTGGGGCCGTCTAGTACCTCAGGAGCGACATAGAGAGTCCAGCCGTCGGACCCGATGGTAGCGAAGCAGTTCCAGCCCCGTGGGCCCAGGGTACCGAAATGGCCGGCATCACCGCTGTACTCGTACCAAGCTAGTTGGGCAGCTACCGCAGGCGGAAGGTTGACCGGCTTCGGTGAGCCTGTTTTTGCGAGGTAGGGGCCGGTTTGGCCGTCGCCGGAACATCCGATGTACGGCACGGAGGTTTGAGCGTGTGCCAAACACGTCGCCGCCGCAAAGAGCAGACAAGACAGCGGCAGGATTACCTTGCTACGCATTGGCGAATTATAGTTCCCAAGAAGTCGTGTTTTCGGAAGTCTCGCCCCCGAAGTTGCCGACAACACCGTTTATGGAGAAGTAGACTTATCCCAAGAGGTCGGGATGTCACACAAGTACACGGTGGAGTTCAGAATCTACGGCAAGAGTCTCGACCCGGCTGCTGTCACCGCCGATCTTGGCTTAGAGCCCTGCCGGACAGTGAACCCCGGAACCAGGAGGGCCGACGGGAGGCTGTTGGAGGGTCTCTGGGCCTTCGACGGCGATCCATCGGAGGCATTCAGCGGCTCACTTGAGGAAGCTCTTAGGTTCGTTCTCGACTTGCTACATCCCCTAAAAGAGCGGATTCTCGCGTACCGGACTAGCGCACATCTTGTTTGGTGGTGTGGACACTTCCAGTCCAGCTTCGATGGTGGATACACTCTGTCGGCGGCTGTCCTGGGCCAGCTCTCCGACTTTGGAGTTGAGTTCACAGTCGACAACTACTTTAGCGAATCCGAAGCGACGGCAGAGTAGTTCGAGTCCGAGAAGATCACGCCTTCCGCAAAGTCGTTGTTTTCGCTAAGTTCAGGCTCTCGGGTCAAAGATCGACAATTCGACCCAGCTGGCGGTTCAAAGTTGGTAACAACGCCGCTTCAAGGACGTTGAAGAAATGTAACAGAGGCTCGAAGCAGTGGAAAACTGCAAGTTTGTGAGCTATCTCAGGGTCTCAACGGTACGGCAGGGAACTAGCGGCCTTGGCCTGGAAGCGCAACGCGCCGCCGTCGCCGTATTCCTAAACGGGGGAGACTGGATCCTGGTGCAGGAGGTCCTAGAGGTCGAGAGCGGAAAGAGCAATGATCGGCCCGCCCTCGCTACCGCCCTCAAGCTCTGCCGCAAGCATCGCGCTACCCTCGTGATCGCTAAGCTGGATCGCCTCGCCCGCAACGTGGCCTTCATCTCGAACCTAATGGAGTCTGGCGTCGAGTTCGTGGCTGTCGATATGCCGCAGGCGAATCGGTTCGTGGTGCACATCCTGGCCGCAGTTGCTGAACAGGAGGCTGAGGCCACCTAAAAGAGGACCAAAGCAGCCCTCGCCGCCGCAAAAGCGCGGCGAACGAAGCTTGGCGGCCGCCGCGTCTCGGCTGAGCGCTTTGCAGGAATCGGAGCTGCAGCGCGCTAGAAGCGCAGCCAAAGAGCGAGTCAGGTCCGCGCGGAGCTCATTCCGACGATCACAGCCATTCAAGCCGCCGGCGCGAGCTCGCTCTGTGCGATCGCTGCAGAACTGAATGCTCGCGAGATCCCGACACCCCGGAGGCCCGGGGAATGGTCTGCGGCCCAGGTTCAAAGGGTGATGGGGCACTATTGACATTTAGCCTTGGAGCCGATAAAGTATTGGAATGATGTGGTGGAAGGGTAATCCCCACGTAAAATAAAGAAGTGCCCAAGAAGACTGATGTGGTGGAAGGGTATTCCCCACGTAAAAAACAGAAGTACCCCCTCTAAAAAGGGCCCGAAAGGGCCTTTTTTAGTGCCTAGGTAAAATGCTCATTCAAAAGCTCGAACCGCTCTTCTTCAAAGAAAACACACATCTCGTCGAAGTTTTGGACAAAAGCAACGGGATTTGGACCGCAGAAAAGTCCCGTGGTTATGGAATCTTGGTCATCTCCTATAACAACCTTCGGTTCGGTATTCCGCTGCGCTCCCACATTAAACACCAGGCGCGTTTCCTGACCGACGGCACCAAGGGACTTGACTATTCGAAAGCTGTTTTGCTTACGAAGGACGAGTACATTTCGACGACTCCATTCATGATCCCGCCTGATGAGTACGTGAAAATAAAAGACCGAACCCATCACATCAATGGCCAATTCGCCAAATATGTAGAGAAGTACGTCACGGCCGTTCAGAAGAACGATGAAAATGTGCTGCGGAATTATAAGTTTTCAACACTACAGAATTACGGCCTTGAACTTGGGCTCAAATAGAAGCCAAACTGGGCTGCCTGCTGCTAACGGTGACGTTGAGGCACGATAAACATCCTCGATCATCTCCTACTGTGGCTTATAGGATCAGGCATGGGATTTGCGGCATATTGTAAGAACGGCCATCTGGTAGGGATTGTTCAAAGCCCTAGAACAGGGAGCGACTTGCGGAGGCTCGCTGAGCGTCACGCAACAGGCATCCCATTTTTCTCTCCGTTCTGCAAGGAATGTGGAGAGGCGACCGTGAGTCAATGCCCTCACTGTGAAGCTCGGATCGAGCTAAATGCAAAATATTGTGGAAGTTGCGGGAAAGTGCTTCCCTGGACTGAAAACGCCTTGGCGGCCGCTCGCGCTTACACCGATGACCTAGACGAGTTCACCTCGGACGAGAAGGAAAAGCTAAACGAAAATTTCAAGGTTTTGACCAAAGACTCCCCATCCGTACCTCTAGCAGTAAGGCTATTGCAAAAAGCTGTTGCGAAGGCTGGCCCCGTAGTGGGTTCGGCCATCCTAGAAATTGCTAAGACACTGGCTACGGCGGAGGCCAAGAAGCATTTGGGCATCTGAGCCCATCTGACTGATCGAGGTTCGGGACGAGCAGACCAAACTTGCAATGAAGACGGGCACGCTCGATCCCGCGCTGGAGCAGCGCGGCCAGGCCATCTTAGGGGAAATCATCGAACACCAGACCCGGCATATAGGGTGTGCCTGAAAGCTATCGTTTTCCTGAACTTTTACCGGACCTGTAAGGTTTTCTCGGTTTCAGCGGAAGGGCGGGGAGACCTCGACGTAGGGCAATAATCCCTTCCTGAATTGCCACGCTGCCGGGTGGGTCCATTTCAGAAGAAACCCAGGCCAGGTTCCGGTTGATGAGCGTGTGATAGTCGGCAGGGTATTTTGCCTTAAGTTCCGCGGCGGCTTCTTCCAGAAGGTTCATAGCGGAAGTTTACTCTCGGCCCCCTTGACCGCCAACGGTCACGAAAACAGCGCGGGACTAATGCTTGACAGGGCAAGGAAACGCTTGCCGCACGGCTCTTATCGTCAGAGTGCCAGGGTCTAGATTCAACATCTCGGGATGATCGTCCAGGTATTTGTAAACGATTATCCCAAGTTGAGTGTTGGTCGTTCCAGCTGCTACACAGCGGGTTTTCGTTCCCATCTCATAGCCCATAGTGATGGCTGTTACGAAGACCACACAGGTGACGTATCGCAGATGGTCGTTTTCGGAGAGTGAGTTTTCAGGTTTCGTTGTCAGCTGGCAGCTTTGATATAGGCCCAGACCTGACGTTTGAGCCATGGGCGTAGGGTCGGTATTTTGCGAGTAAAGACCAGCAAGTAGCGCTAAAGGTAGAAGCATGTCGCCATGTTCTCATGCGTAGTTAGTGACGGCCAGGTGGTGTGTTGTCATATCCCCGTTCCTTCTTCCACTTCAGGTAGGCTTCCTTTGCAGCATCGAACCATTCATCATGCCTAGGCTCTTCGCATAGCTCCACAATGTACTCTCCCAAGGCAAGGTAACGGCCATAGGGCGAATGTTCAGGCCACCCGTACCAAGCCGTGTATTCCTCACCAAGGCTGTTGTTTATGAGCATCGTTCTGTGCCGGTGTTCGTCTGTTTCCTTCTTTGTTTTCGCCATAATCTAAGCCCTCTGATTGCATATCGCACAAGTTTTGCGGTGGTCTGAAAGCTTCTCCCATACCCGGTTATCGGCATACATCGGGATCGGGACGCCCGTTTGCACCATGTGGGCGATGTAAGGACCGGCCATAGGATACCGATTAGCGAAATCTTCTATGAGCTTCAGCCCAATGGGGCAGAGCGGCGGAACGCTATCTATCATTTACGCTTGTCCGAAGGGGGGTCTGCAATCCCCTTCATTCCTTCCTTGAAGCCTCGCCAGCCTTCGGCGATGCCCTTGAATACTGGCACTGTTTGAAAGAAGCGGACGACCACGACAAGCGCCACTATCCCGACAAACCCGAGAACGATACCAGCGGCGATAGTGAACATGCACTAGAGGCTACATCATCTACGGAACTTGCCCGGTGGCGGGAGCAAACCTTCAGTACAATTCAGCCATGCCAACACACTTGGATGCGATCTACCTAAACAAACACGAGGACCGGCCCGAAAGTGTCGAGACGGTCATGCTCGAAGGCCAGCCTATGGAGGTGCTTATCAATGACTGGACCTATTACAGAGTGCGCGGCGGCGAACATACCGGGGAAAGCTCCGTGCAGATATGCCGGGTGACGTTTCCCAAGTTCGAGGATGACGGCACCGTGATTGACCTTCCTTTTAGGGTCGGGAAGACTGGCGTTCCCGAGGAGCTAGACACGATCACGCAAGAACAATGGGGCTTATTGCATAGTCAGAGCATCCACATTGGCTTTATCGGTTAGGGCTATGCGCGAGTGTTGGGCGGCCTCTCTCGGAAACTGTCGTGGCGGGATTAGCCGCGAACATGTCGTTTCGCAGTGTTTGTTTTCCAGTGGAAGCATCACCGTAAAGGGCCTTGATTGGTGCGCGGGCGAGGCGAAGACCATTGGCATCCAAGGCCTTACTCGTAACATTCTGTGCGAGGGCCACAACTCCGATCTAAGCCCCTTGGATGCCGTTGCTCTGCAAACCTTTGACAGCTTCGACTCCGCTATCAAGCTCCGCGATTTTCGCCAGCAGTACAGCCCGAAAATAAACTGGACGCTTCGCACCTTCGATATTGACGGCAAGTTGCTAGAACGATGGTTTCTAAAGACCCTTATCAATATCACCTTAGATAAAACCTGGATCATCGGAACTGGGGAGCGCGAACTCGGTAAGCCTTCGATTGAATTGATCGAAATTGCATTTGGGCTGCGTGGCTTTAGCCCGAACGAAGGTCTGCTCGTTTCGGCACACGTCGGCTACACGGGCGATTTACGCCAAGGCCTTTCTTTCACTCCACTGACTGAGGGCGGCAATCTCGTGGCCGGTAGATTTTCCTTTGCATGTTTGCAGTTTCTTTTGAACCTTTCCCCTCACCACCTGCGATTCGATGGAACTTCACAGCTGCTGCATCATCTGCGCTGGATATATTTCGCAATGACCGACTCTCGCAAGCGCAGCAAGCAATCACATCGAATCCGCTTTAGCTGGTAATAGCTTCACCGGCAGCGGATCGGAATACACCAATCAGGATCGGGACCGCCCGCACCGAAGTTTCGATGAAATCCGGCAACCAGGTAAATACCATGAGGAGCCAGTCGGCAGACGCGACATTTCAGGCGCGGCAGCACGTCACGAATGTTGGGTTTGGGCCTAATTCTGGGGCCATGGGGTGAAGGCACAGAGGCGCAGACAACTCCCCAGGCAAAGCAGTCTCCTTGGAATTCCGCAGGTTTGATTGGACCGGCCTCGTGTTGGCGCCCGATAGGAATGGTTCTGGCGCACATTTGGTGATTCTTCCCAGCGGCTGTTCTGAGGCGTAAGACAGAAGCAGCTCTGGTGATCTCCGTTCCCCGCCTATGCGTGAAGGAACGCTGATCCCTGATATTGCAGAAGTCGAGTTGATCAGTCTTGGCCGCGTCGCCGGGGCGATCGAGATGCGGTTGAAGACGTGCCGTGTCTCTGCCACGTGTCCGGCTTGTGGAACTTCCTGTCGGAAGGTGCATAGCCGGTACGGCCGGCGCCTGGCGGACCTGCCATGGCACGGCGTTCCGGTCGTGATTCATTTGCAGACGCGAAGGTTCTTCTGCCTTGAGCCGGGTTGCCGGCGCAAGGTCTTTACGGAACCTCTGCCGGGTACGGTGTCGCGCTATGGACGAAGGAGTTGCCGGTCAAGCGAGGCTTTGCGCTGGATGACGCTTTCGCTGGGCGGACGAGCGGGAGCGAGACTGGCGGAGCGTTTGGGTCTGCTGGCGAGCCGGTCAACGCTGCTGCGTGAGCTTCATCACCGCAGACCTGCGGCCGTGGTCCAGGCTCCGCGCGTGCTGGGCATCGACGACTGGGCATGGCGCAAGGGCCATCGCTACGGCACGATCCTATGCGATCTTGAGACGCGCAAGGTGGTCGACCTGCTTCCCGACCGCGACGCCAACACGGTGGCCGCATGGCTTCGCCGGCATCCTGGGACAGAGATCATCAGCCGCGACCGCGGCGGTATCTACGCCGAGGCCGCTCGCAGGGCGGCCCCTCAAGCTATGCAGGTAGCGGACCGCTGGCACCTGTTGCGCAACCTCAGTGAAGCGCTGTGCCGCGCGATTGCTCCGCATCACCGCCTCTTCTCGCAAGCAGCAAGAGCCAGCCGCCTTGAGGATCTCGCACCCGCTCCACCTTCTGTCGCTCCATGGAGCCAGCGCGAACTGCTGGTTCAACAAGCCAACCGGCAGAGACGATATGAGCGGTGGCAGCAGGTGCGGGAACTCTTCCTGAAGACAGGCGCTCCGGATCAGGAACTCGCACGGCAGCTTGGCATCGATCATCGAACAGTGAAGAAGTTCAGAATCGCTGAAGTGTATCCGGAAGCGAAGCCCCGGGTTCGTGAGTCCATAGTCGACGACCATGCAAGCTATCTCGATCGGCGGCTGAGAGAAGGTTGTCGCAGTTCAACAATACTCTGGCGTGAGCTACGAAAGCTGGGCTTCCAAGGACAGGTGAACAGCGTGCGCTATTGGCTTCGGCAGCGCCGTAGTTACCGGACCCGAGCTGCAAGCCCACCACAACGACCGGCTCTGCGTGCCTCGCCACGACAGGTCGTGTGGCTCATCCTCAAGGCCGCGCCTTTCGCAAAGGATATGCTGGAAGAGGTGTATCAAACGTCACCCGAGATCAGCCAGCTCGCTCAGCTTGCCACGAGCTTCTTCCGCATCTTCCGCGAACGCGACCTGGCAGCGCTGACGCCATGGCTTGAAGCCGCACACGGTACCGCCCTGGCAGCCTTCGCTGCTGGTCTGGAAAGAGACTTCGACGCCGTACGCGAAGCTCTTAGACTGCCATGGAGCCAGGGTCATGTCGAGGGCCAGGTGCATCGGCTCAAGCTCATCAAACGCCAGATGTACGGCAGAGCCGGCTTCGAGTTGCTACGCTTGCGCGTGCTCCAGCAGGGCTGAAATTGGTTACTCGAACACCACGCAAATACACATCAGCTCATCACCAAATGTGCGCCAGAACCATTTCTAATGAGCCGCTACACAACGTGTTGTAGCTCATTAGAAATGACAGGGTGGCTAGCCCATTAGAAGTGTCAGTATAAGTCAACTTGTTGATGTATTTGTCTAACAATCCATACCAGTCGTCGTGCGGTGCGTAATGTGGGAATCGACGTACTGTGTCGATTTCCAAGGACTGTGGGGAAGGGTGGGAGACCGACAGCTTCATGGTCGGTCTTCCATGCTTTCCATCAGGCCGTCATTTCCACCGCGGGCGCCGTCGCGATTTCCTTGTAGTCTGGTCCGTACACTTGGCGTGGCCGCTTCTTATATCCGCCCTTGTCGCTATTTGTTTGGATCTTCGGTTGATGCTTTATATCTTGCTGCGCCTTCACGACGGCGAGTGCGTGGCTGAGCCGCTTGTTCTCAACGATGGCCGTGTGACTCACACGCTGGTCCTTGCTGAAGACGCGATAGGGAAGCGAGTGGCCTTTCCATCGGACCTCGAGCGGTCGATCGCTAAAGTCATAGACCTCGACGTACTGGCCTGTCAGCTTGTCTGCCATCTCACTGCGTTCCAGGATGATCTGCCTGCGGTCGTAGGCCAGACTAAGCTGTTGGCTCACGTGCCGCTGTTCGCGATGGCACAGGATGTCCGCAAGCCGGGATGCCTGTACGTTCAACCGGCGATGCATGTTCTCAGTCCTTACTGCGGGTATTGAGAACTTGTTGTTGAACTCCTCGGCGAACTGCGGCAGGAACGAGTTGCCGGCGGTCATGTCACAGATGCCAGCCATGCGCAGTTCCTTCACCAGACGATCCTGCAGCGTGCGGTTCGCCCGCTCCACGCGGCCTTTTGCCTGGCTTGAGTTCGCGCAGAGGATCTCGATGTTGAGTTCTGCGAGTGCTCGCCCGAACTGCGTCATCCCCGAACCGCCCTTGGCATCCGGCCGGTTTACCCGGAAGACGGTGTGCTTGTCGGAGTAAAAGGCGGTAGGGCAGCCATGCGTTGTGAGATATCCGTTCAGCGCCTCGAAGTAAGAGTCCGTACTCTCGCTCGGCACGAACCGAAGCTGCATCAGCTTGCTCGTGGCATCGTCGATGAAGACCAGCAACGTGCAAGGCTCACCACGCTGCTCGAACCAGCGGTGGTCGCTGCCATCGATCTGGATCAGTTCGCCATAGCTCTCACGCCTGAGCCGCGGTTGGTGGAAGGTTCTTCGTTGCGTTCGCGACAGCCAGAGACCTTCGGCCATCATCCATCGCCGCAGCGTCTCCTTACCGATCCTGAGCTGATGCTTGTCCAGCAAGACCTCGGTCGCCAGCGTCGGCCCGAAGTCCGCGTACCTGGTCTTGACCAGCTCGACCGCGTACTTCCGGATGCCTTCGTTGTGACTCCGGTTCGATGTTCTTCCACGTGCCTTGTGGATCAGCCCGCCGCCGCCGTCGGCTTCGTACCGGGCCAGCAGCCGAAACGCTTGCCGCTCGCTAATCGCGAGCACGGCTGCCGCCGCCACCACTGTCCGACGCCCAGCCCGCACGTCACTCAACACTTCGATCCGCCTCAGATCGCGCTCGCTCATCGATATCCATCCCATTCTTAGAACCTGACAGTTCTAACGGGGTAGACCATGACATTTCTAACGAGCCGCTACACAACGAGGAGACGTAATGAGCATTATCAGACGTAAAGCCTTTTTTTTGTTACACATAAGATAGCACAAGCGAGCCGCACACAATGAGCAAAATGCCGGGGGTGTTCCCCCGGCGCTCTCGTGTTTTGATCCGCTACTTCTTGGGTGGGACGACAACATCCTTAGCAGCTTTCGAGATCCGCAACTTTACGGTCGTCTTGGCCGCAATCCTGATCGACTCGCCGGTGGCCGGGTTGCGGCCTATGCGGGCTGCACGCTGAGACTTTACGAGCTTGCCTAGACCTGGAATTGTGAACTCACCATTCTTTTTGGTCTGCATGAGAGCCAGTTCAACCAGTCCCGCAAGGAATGCTGCACACTGACCGACTGGAAGCTCCGTTTTTTCAGCCATGTACCGGATAACCTGGATCTTGCTCATTTTCTGCACGGCTCCCTTCGAACCGACCGCAACCTTGGTGGACACTGCCTTCTTTCCTACGGCCTTCTTCGCGGGAACCGCTGTTTTCTTCGCTACTGCTTTCTTCGTCGCCACTGGATCTCCTCAATAATGAATCTATGCTGGATGCGTTCAAAACTCGACCGGGATGCTTGGGGACCAATCGTGGACGTCTGAGAGGCTTTATGAAGTGTGAACCGAGCTAGATTCTTTGCTGTTGCTTGTTTTGTCTTGAGCATGAGGATGGGCAAGGTTCGTGTGGGGTATCCGTGCGATGTGACGGATGAGAAATGGGCGTTTGTGCTGCCGTACTTGTTGTTGTGCCTAGAAGACAGCAGGCATCGGGAACACGATCTTCGCGAGGTGTTCAACGGACTTCGCTACATTGCGAAGACAGGTTGTCAGTGGCGTTGGATGCCGCACGATCTGCCGCCCTGGGCGGCGGTGTATCAGCAGACCAGGCGCTGAATGGCGGCGGGGCTGTTTTGAGGCTCTGGTGGCCGATGTGCAGTCGGTGCTGCGAGAGTGGAAGGGCCGACAAGGCCAGCCCCCGGCGGTTTGCCTGGACAGCCGTACCCTGCAGTCGACACCAGAGAGCGGCGCGAGGGCGGGCTACGACGGGGCCAAACGGCGCAAGGGTTCGAAGGTGCATATCGCGGTCGACGCCCTCGGTCATCTGCTCGCGCTGACCGTGACGGCCGCCGATGAAGGCGATCGGAGCCAGGTCGCGGCACTGGCCGAACAGGTGCAGGAGGTGACCGGGAACACGGTGGAACTGGCGTATGTTGACCAGGGGTATACCGTGCCAAACGCCGCCCAGGCCGCCAGCGCGCATAGCATCCGGTTGGAAGTCGTCAAGCACCCCATGGCGAAACGAGGCTTTGTGCTGCTGCCCAAACGCTGGGTCGTGGAACGAAGCTTCGCCTGGGCGGCACGCTTCCGCAGGCTTGCCCGAGACTACGAAAGGCTCGATAGCACCCTCAAAGGACTTCACTTCGTCGCCTTCGCCATCCTCATGACCGCAAGGCTCGTCTACATAGCAGCTACAACTTCATAACAGCCTCTAGACCCTATTGACGTAGTCGGGTGAGACTGATCCCTCCCTGTCACTCTTCGGGATTGGCAATCCCGACTGCCTGGACAAAATGCGGCCGCATGTTTAGGAGTGCAGCAGCTGGCGACGCAAGCTCGTGAGGCCGCCAATCTGGTAAGAGACGTCCTTGCCGCCAGGATCAAGCGTGTCGCGATTGCGTTCGTTCATCATGGTCAGCGGAAGAACTCAGGTGTGCGCTGACAATTAAACAAGCCTTTCGAGTTCCTGTCGGGATACAGCGACGGGCTAGCGCATCTCGTAGAGTGCCACTCCGCAGACGAATGCCACAGCGAAGCATATGATGGCTCCAAGCAGGCACAGGGAAGGGCCCTCGTGTTCGGTCTTTGCGTCACCTGATCTCAATTCTTTAGCTGACGGAGGAACGTCAACAAATCCCTCCGCTCGGCTCCTATACAGTGATTCCCACCACACCCGAGTCATATATGCCTCTCAGTGAATTATCATCGACGGTGCATCAAGAAGGCATGAGGAATGTGGTGGTCATCCAGTGGAACTGGCAACCCTCCGCCGCCTCAATAATAGTCCGCGGTCTCATTACCGGGGCATCGAGCCCGCACGATGGGTTTAAAACAGAGAGGGAATTGCGGAACTACACCATCCTCGGAGAAGCAAGCACGTAAGCAACACAACAAGGGGCTCTGCGGACTAAGATTTTCTCCGCATCCCTCCCAGACTTCCGCCCAACGCCGTGTGAACTACCGTTCTGAACCTTTGAGTCACGCTCACGATTGTGCACGTTCCGAAGATCCTTTCCGCCACCAGTAGCACTTCGGCCTATAGCCCTTCTTGAATTTCTCTTCACCAAGCAGTTACAAGTTCCTGCTTGCAACCGCTTTAGCATCTCTGCTTCACTTGGAGCAGAATCTCAAAGGTCGCAGTGCTCGTCTCGATATAGGGGCTGTAGATCGCGGAGATGTAAGGAACATCTTTCGAGGTTGCAGGGCGCACTACGCACTCCGTGGCTCTTGGTAACTGATCCAGCCAAGCGATAATGCTTTATTCAGCATGAAGATCATGCGTCACTCTCAATGGTCGGAGATCGTGGTTATGTCTAGGATGTAGATAGAACGGCAACGCTGCCAGGATAAGCAGTTTGCCCACCACAAGGCGAAGGTTGATGTCCATAGCCTTCCCAACGCTGCGGTCTTCCTGCTGTCGCTCCTCAATCGCCCGTATATAATGCGTAAATCCCGCGCTCAGACACATTTTCTTGGAGGTAGACACAGTCTCGAAGGGCATGGTGGAGGGCACCGAAGATCCAAATGCTATCGGTCGAATAGACGTTCGAGGGACCGAACGCTCGTACCGGCTCTCTTTGCAAAAGCGGACACTTTCGTCAGGGTAGAGTCTGCCGCAATCAGGTCTGTGAGTTGACCGGCGAACTCGGCTTGTGGGTCACGAGTGATTGCGAACTCTTCTAGAAAACTGGATATCTGATCTACGGCGTTAGAAGGGCTAAGCCTCTCAGCTATGCACTGCAATCCGGCTCCGAAGACCCGCGCGGCTGGAACGACACGCTCCGTCAGAACCGAGGCGGACTGATCGGAAAAGCAGCGGAATCCACCTGGCCTGAACTTGACCCCGAAAACCCATGCCTGTCCTTCAAGGTATCTCGAGAATTTTGAGGATTTCACGCCGTGTACTTCTGCAACGGTGCTTGATGAAACTCGTTCATCGAAGCTCCGTGTAAACGCGAGATGGACGTTTGGATGGGGAAGCGTCTCCTGCACTTGCGGACTTCCGGAGCGAATGTCCCACTGCACCATCCAGAAGTGCTCTAGGCAATGTGAGAGGCGTGGAGGCGGCTTCACACGACGATGCGTAAAGGCTCCGCTTACGCCGGCTTGCGCTCTTTTCATGACACCTCTTGGCGGAGAAACAGCGTAGCCCGATTCCTGCATGAAAGCCCTCTCCCGAGTGTCGCATTTGTTCAATCATTCTGTGTGGCGTGACACTAGTCTCATCAAGGTATGAGTATGAAGCAGACATTGAAAAAGTGGTTCGTCTCGTCCGTCGTCCTCCTCGCAGGCGCGGGCTTTGTTTATGGTCAATCCACAGAAGGGAAACGCCTTATGAATCATGCGACCGGCCCATTCGAGGTGAAGGTTGTTCCTTCCGGGCACACGCCAAGCGGAAGCGAAGAGTTTGGAGAGATGAGCTTCACTAAGGTGCTCTCGGGAAACATGGTGGGCACGAGCAAGGGCCTGATGCTCACCAGTTCCACCAGCAGCAGCGGTGCCATGGCTTACGTCGCCTTGGAGACCGTGACCGCCTCTCTCCATGGAAGCAGTGGGACATTTGTTTTGATGCACAATGCGACTACCCGGAAGGGAGAACCTGAAGCTGACTCTCTCCACATCGTTGTCGTTCCAGGCTCAGGGACAGGTGCGCTGACGGGGATCACTGGAACCCTTGTCATCCAGAAGGGCGCTCAAGGAAACCATTTTTACAGCTTCGAATACGATCTCCCGTAAGTAATGACAAGTCGCAATAGCGAAAGTTGACGAGGCAAGACGACGCCTGGGAAGCGACTCGGGCTTGTTCAACTGGCGTGAAGATGAGGCTCCGGTGCCTTTGACCCTAGAATCCCTGCAGCTTGCCGTTCACAGGTAGGCCGGAGTAGTGAATGGCAATGATGTGCCATGCTCCGTTTTCTTTTCGTAAAACCCGCGTCTCGCGGCCCTTGGTGACCAAAGGCTTTTCACCGTCACGGAGGGTCGCGTCAAAGGTCCAAGTCATTTCGGACCATGCCGTGTCGCCGTAGACGTGAATAGACGGATTTTCCAGCTGCAGGTTACGCTTGGAAAACATTTTGCCGAAAGTGTTCCGCACAAAACCCTCTACCTGGAGCAGCCCGCGCTCCGTTCCAAGCGGTTCCACAAAGATCACGTCAGGGGAGTGTGACCAGACCTGATCGACCAAGGCGAGATCGGCCCCGTCGATCGATGCGACGTAGCGCTTCTGCAATTGCTGAATCTGCTTAATATCGGCGGGCTTGCCGGTGTTCTCACCAACTGCCGTCGCGAAGGCGAGCGAGAGCAGACTGATTGCAACGATGGTCTGCTTTTTGGGACGTACTCGGCATTTCGCATGTTGAAAGGCTATCGGTTTTAGGCCCTTATACGACCATTAGATTTTCGTACTCTCATTGGGCAGCAGACAGGTGTCGCGATGTCGCATTCTCGGTGCATCCTTAGTCACGGTGCCGTCGTCTGGGCAGCTAGCTCTCTTCAATCATGGGTAGCAGGCTTACAGGATTGTTCGCTGAGGCACAGGGTGAGTATGTTTTGAACTTTGTCGTAGAAGGCTCTTCCAGCTATGCATTGTTTCCTGCCGACTTCTCCTTGCTCACGGCCGATTGCGCCCTGCTGAGCCCCAATCCGGCCTTCTTCAGCACCGATGCGATGCATCTCCTCAGGGGAAGACGCGAGCTTCATCTGTTTGTCCAGGTCGTTCTGTCGCTGAATGAGAGGCGTCTGCTTGGCCCCGAGAACAGCTTGCTGCTGACCCAGCGTTTCCAGCACACCGTAAAGCTGTGCCGCTTCTGACACGGCAGCAGAGTTTTGGAGCAACTGAAGGGAATCCTCTTTAACAAAGACGATGTAGCTTCCAGGGTGAGTGGTTGCGAAGCCGCGTAGACGGTCGCCTTGTTTCCAGTCGCCCTCGGTCGTGAGCACTTTGGAGCGGACGACAAGCGCGAACGAAAGACCAGTAGGTTTTCCATCTGCGAGATTTACGGAAGGGGCTGTAGTGCCTTGGGCGAGCGCGGGCAAGGAACAAGAGATAAGTACGGCACAAACAAACTGCAAGTTCATAGATTCACCTGTATATGTTTAGAAGCTGAGCCGAACCCCGAACTCAAGGCGTCTACCATAGTCGGCAGCAACGGCCCGCCCAAATTGCGGAGTACCGACGATCCCGTCAGCCGCTGTGTAGTTGGCGTGATTAAGGAGATTGGCAGCTCGAGCATCGAAGCGCAGCGTTTGCTGGTGGAGGACCGAACCATGCTTTTCCTTGAACGTGAAGGAGCGATTTAAGGAAAGATCAAGATGAATGGTGGCCGGCATGGTTCCAATATTCCTCTGCAGATCTCCGTTCACCCCGTTTGTGGAGAGCAGCCCAAAGGGGGTCGCGTAGACGCCGGTCCCGGTGGCTGTGACTGAGGAAGGGCGGTCGTTGAATACCCCGTCCCCGTTGTTGTCAAAACCTGTGGTCACGTCATACGGCGCACCGCTTGAGACGGATAGGTTCGTAGTGCTGCCGATCTTGAAGGGAAGAGAGTAAATGATGACTGCAAAGAGGCTGTGCGTAGGAGATCCCGTCGGACGTGCCCAATCACGGCTCTTCTCATAGGTGCTTTGAGGAAAAAGATTGGGATTGTCCGCATTCGTTCGAAAGCCGTTGTATAAACAGCCTGAAATAAGACTGAAGCGTTGCGCGAAGTGGCTCACGCCCAGAAAGGCGAACGGACCCGCAAACCTTCCGGTCCTGCCGTATTCGAAGAGGTTGAGGTTTGCGGCCAAGGGGCGCGGTGCGGCTGCTGGATCATTCGAAGCACTGAAGATTAGAGGGGCGTTAGCATTGAATGATCGAAGCACTCCCCAAGATGCGGTGTAGTAGACGTTGGCATTCACGGCCCAACTTTTGAAGAAAGTTTGCTCTACGCTTAGCTGAGATTGCGAAGAAGGCGTGATGCCGATTCCATCTTCAAACCTACGCTGGCGTTCGATGGGTGGCGTGCTTGCCGGCGTTCCAAACGGGTCGTTGTACTGAGGCGAATAAACTGTGAGGCTTCGTTGCCGCTGACCGTCTAAACGCACGGTCTCAAGGCTTATGGGTGAACCAACCGGTGCATAGAAAAGCCCGGTGCGAGCGTGAAGAATCCAGGTTTTCTTCTTGCCGAAAGCGTAAGCGGCACCTACGCGGGGAGCTATGCCGTCGCTCACATTCGGTGCCGTTTGGCTGAAATAACGCAAGCCAGCAGATAGAGATAATCGTGTGATGAGCTTCCAGTCATCTTGAATGTAGGCGGCAATCGTCCATTGTTCCAAAGGGACTTCGGCTATGCCGGAGGTCTGCGAGTAGGTTGTTGGACGGCCACCGGGAAGTCCTGCGAGAGCCCGCCGGTACTGTTCTAAACCTGTGATATTCAGGGTTGCCCCAGACCCATCTAGAGCTGGGGCTGAGCCTCCACCGAACAGGTACGCACCGTTGAACGTATCGGGGTTTGCATCGTTGATGAAGGCACCAAGGAGCTGCACGCCCCATTTGACCGTATGCCGTTTCAGAGAAAGGTAGATCTCATCGTCAAACTCAAGATCGCGTTCCTGATTATGGAGTGATCCAATGCTCGATCCGCCTCCGGTGAATGCTCCCGCGATCGAAAGCTGTGGGCCGGTTGAATTTGGCGTTTGCTCCGTGGTCTTCCAACTGAAACCAACCCTTGTGGAATGTAGGAGGTCTTTTGCGATAAAGGTCGTGTTTACGGCTCGCAAATCGTATTCTGAGACGCGCCCGAAGGCCCCGTTTTCTTGGAGAGTGAGACCGCCGACGCCCTTATTTTCGGTGCTGTTGTTGTTCGCTCCGAAGGAGATCGCCAGTGTGTCTTTGGAGCCTATCTGCCAGCCGGTGCGAGCATTCGCCAGCCACAAACGCTGCGGGGTAGCGACCGTCTGATTGAAAAGAGTTGGTGTGCCGGTCGTTGAAAGTACAGTGGCATTCACTACAGCATTCTCATCGATGCTGCGGTGGTCGAGGTCCAAAGCAAAGTCAGCTCGTTTGCGACTCAGTAGGGGGCCACTGAACTCAAAACCTTCTCTTTGTTTGTCAGCCGGGGTTCCCGTCGTGCTGAATGGATCGCTTGCATTCCATACATGCGATCCGAGAACACCGAAGATAGCGCCATGAATTCTGTCCTGGCCCGGTTTGGTGAAGACTTCGATTCGTCCACCGGCATAAGGCGGATATTCGTATTCTGCTGAGAACATGTCGGGGCTGATGCGAACTTCCTGAATGGCCGATTTCGGCGGCAGAGTTGACGGACTCTGAAATCCATCTACAGTGATGAGCGCCGAACCTGGCAAGCCGCCTGACGCGGCCGCTAGAGCTTGAAGTTGCCGCTGCAAATCATCGGGATCTTCAGCAAGCCCGTCAAGCTGCGACGCGGTGAGGACGTTTGACCCTCCCGACTTGGCTGCGTTATCTTCGCCATCGACGTTCAGGCTTTCTGTTACGGAGGCAATCTGAAGTTGTGTCGAGAGCGTGGTGACCCTGTTGATCTGAACACGTAAGGCGACAGTCTCTCTACTCTGAAATCCTTGAGAGCCTACCTCAACCCGGTAGACACTTGGCGCAACGCACAATAGGGTCCAGCGACCATCGGGTCCCGATGATGTGATTCGAACGCTCCCATCTAACCCCACTGCCTCAACGCTGGCACCTCGAACAACAGCATTCGTAGCATCGAAGACGACGCCCGAGAGAGTTCCTGTATCAGGACAGCTCTGCGCTCGAAGGGCTGGAACGGAGAGACACACAAGAGAGAGATATGAGAGGAAGCAGCGCATAGCGGACCTGCACCGAAGCTAAGGGACCTCATGCCTTCGCTCTGGACTTTTCTGCGAGCGAGCCAAACCGGTCGTCGAAGCCTAAAGACGCAAGCTCTTTAGCTGCGCTAGACCTGACCTGCTCGCTGGGGCGGTCACTCCGCCCTGCATGGAGACGTTTGCTCCACGGCCTGAAGCTTCGATACGGACGACCTTTGCAATGTTGATCAAAGCGGAGCGATGGACTCGCCGAAATAGGACGGAACTTAAGCGGTTTTCGAATTCACGCAAAGGAAGGTGTACGAGATGGTTCTCATTTTCCAGATGCACTCTGCAGTAATCGCCTTCGGCAAGGATAGCCACGATATGCTCTGAATCGACGGGAATGGTGACGCCGCGCTGCTTCACGAAGAAGCGTTGTAGTGCCCCTTTGCTCTCCATCGTGTCAAGCCTTTCCACAAGGGCTACTCCTCCATCGGAAAGACCACTACGCTCCTGGAAGCGGCTAAGAGCAAGAGCGACACGTTCCTTGTCGAAGGGTTTAAGCAGGTAATCGAATGCACCCCACTCGAATGCTGGCACAGCGTATTCATCGTGCGCAGTCGTGAAAATAACGGCAGGCCGGTATTCGACAGAGCGGAGCACCTCGAACCCAGATAGGATCGGCAGTTGGATGTCGAGAAACACGAGATCCGGCTTGAATCTGTCGATCATTTCTACCGCCGCCGCTCCGTTTCTGGCTTCACCTACAAGGTCGAGTTCGCTTGCATACGCCAGACAGCTCCGGAGACGGTCAATAGCCAACGGTTCATCTTCAACGATCAATGCTCGAATCGTCATGACGTAAGAGGTAGAGATTCATCCTGAGGCAGGCGTAACGAGACCGTCGTGCCAGCTTCAGGGGTTGAGCTGACCGTCATACTTCCGAGACTCTCGTAATAAAGCTCGACTCGCCGCCTCACGGTTTTTAGCCCAAGGCCGCTGCTTTTCGCAATGTTCTCAGAAGATACCCCCTCGCCATCGTCCCAAACTTCGATGTTTAGATCCCCATGCCGAGCACTGGCTCGGATGGCAAGCGTTCCTCCTGTCGGACGTTTGGAAATGCTGTGCTTGATCGCATTCTCTACGAGAGGCTGCAAGGTGAGTGAAGGCAACTCCAGAAGCAGCGTCGCGGGGTCGATGGAACGCTCGATTCGAAGCCGGTCACCAAGCCGCAGCTTCTCCAATGAGAGATAGGCTTCGGTGAAACGTAATTCCTCTTCAAAGGTCACCTCCGCTTCTTCAATCTCACTGTGCGAGGACAATGCATACCGGAGCATTGACGACAGACTCAGAAGGGCCTGTTCGGCTTTCAGTGAATCAGTTCCTACGAGAGCGATGACTGAGTTGAGCGTATTGAAGAGGAAGTGAGGGTTTAGCTGTGACCGGAGCGCGCTAAGATCGGAGCGGATTCGCAGAGCTTCAGCCTCCATGCGAAGTCTCTCCTCCAGGCGTGCCCGCTCTTGTGCTTGCACCATGTAGGAGAAGCCAATCAGGGTTCCGTAGACCATTAACCCGCTGAAGGCCTGCCACTGCGCTGCATAGATTCCCCATGGATTGTAGCGCCAGCGGTGCGTAACGATCAGAGTTTGAAGGGACATGAGCGTCTGAACCGACGCCCACCACAGCAGCGCAAAGCTGACGGCTCCAAAAAGGTGTGCGACTGCAAATCGGATTGGATGTCGGCTGGGCCAGCGGAGCCGGCTGGCTAACCAGAACACAGCGACCCCGAGTAACGCTACCGGTAGGACGTTTACCACGGCATCCAGGAGCGCCTGGCCATAAGAGGAATGAGGGGAGTATGGCTGGAGCCGAAAAATGAGGAAGTAGCTGGCCGCATAAGGGACCCATCCACTCGCGTATAGCAGCCATCCTCGTCCGGATTTGAGCGGCATCCCCACATCCCACCCTGTCATGTGACCCGGAGTCTGACTGGCATTTTCGCCCAACGGTCCATTTTGAACGACGAGATAACCTTTCTATCGGGCGCTAATAGTTTGACTATACATAAGTAGGCTTTTCAGACGTAAACGACTTGTAATCAATATGTTTCCCCTGCAGAGCTTTGCCGATCCACGAAGAATCGCTCAGATGATTTAAGCGGCAGCAAGGCCGGTAGCAAGAGTGGGTGGCTTACGAGCGGCAAACTTTCGTTTGTAGTAGGCCGTAGTGAGAACGATAGCTGGAACTCCTATTGCTGCGGGCCATAGCCATAGGATGATTCCGGCATGCCGGAAGAAGTGGCTAAGGGTGGCGGTGGAGAAAGCGGTCCAGGCCGCAATGTAGCTGGCGATGAACTTCGTCAGATGCGAGTACCACCAGAACATCTTGTCGGTTGGTCTTCGAACAAAACGCCAGAGGTCGGCGATGATCCCACGCGTGCCTAGACTACCGAGCAGTATCGCGACCACTTGCATATGCTGCACCGCTGCTGGACGTAGCCATCCCAAGGCAACCAGTGAAACCGATCCCGCAAGAGCAACACAGGCGGCCACCCAATCGATCGGTCGTGCTGAACCGCCGCTGGCTAGATCCTTCAACTTCAGAACACGATATCCGGAGAAGGCGAGATACGCGCTAACCACCGAGACCAGTGCGAGGAAGAGCACGGGGCGAAACAGGGCCATCGGCAGAGCTGTACACGACACCACTCCCATGGACCAGAGGTAAACCATACCCCAGCGCCGATGCTGCGTGCCGCCCTTTGCAGTCGCCAAAGCTACGGGCGCAAGGATGAACGACACCATACCGGCGGACACGTGAACAGTGAGAAAGACTTTCATCCAGAGTGGGTCGGTGTGCATGGCGCGGTCTCCTTGGTTGATAACGAGATCATCGCGCTTTACGTTGGTGAGCACCATTGGAAGGTATCAACCTTGAGAGGTGACAGATGTCATCTCTCAGCCATGACGGTGAGCGATTTCGGGAAGGGCCAGCTTGCGCGAAGATAGTAGGGTCAGGAGACTCGAAACCCATGGATCGGAACCGAACACATGGCGGTGTGAACGTGATTGGTATGCTCCGCGATGAAACGCGGCTGCTCCGCTGGGGTTCTTTGCTGTATTCCGTATTTTGGTTCGCAGAACCGATCCACCGCCGCTCCTTTGCGGTCTGGACAGTCTTCTTGGTGTTCTACGGTATCTTTTTGACCGGATACCTCCGGGTTTTGCGCGGCAGTAGGAGAGAACAGCGGTTTTGGCTCACCGTCCTCTTCCTGCTGGGATATCTTTACTATCCTTTCAATCCGAATGCTGGAGGCGAATTCGTCTTTGCCGTAGTCGTAAGCAGCTTCTTCCTCCGACAAGGAACTATTTCTTCTGCCTTTCGCAGGTTCGCCGTCATCCTTGCTGCTCAAGCAGCAGGATTGTTTCTGGAGACCTGGTGGTTGCATTTGCCTTGGTCCGTTGCTCAATCTGTTGTGTTCTTTATGGTGGTCATTGGTCTGAGCAACTTCTCCTTTGCCCGCCAGGTTTTCGTCAGCGGACAGTTGCGAAAGGCCAATGAGGAGATCGAATATCTCACGCAACAAGCGGAACGCGAACGCATCGCACGAGACCTGCATGACCTGCTCGGCCACACCCTCACCGTAATTGCAGTCAAAAGCGATGTAGCAAACCGTCTCTTTTCTCTCCAACCTGATGTTGCTCATCGTGAGATTGCCGAAGTGGAGGCTACAGCGCGAGAGGCGCTCCACGAGGTACGGTCTGCGGTGACTGGGTACCGCGCGGAGGGCGTAGAGGCTGAAGTGAGCAAGACCAGGAATGCGCTTGGAAGTGCCGGAGTCCAGCTCTATACAAAAATGGACTTCGTGGATCTCTCGCCGTTGGAGAGCGACCTGCTTTGTTTCGTGCTCCGGGAGGCCACGACAAACATCCTTCGTCATGCCTATGCCACAGAATGCAGAGTAGAAGTTTCCAAAGATTCTCTTATAAGGCTCACAATTGAGGATGACGGCTTGGGAAAGCAGGGTGCCGATGGGAACGGTATTGACGGGATGAGAGAACGCCTTCGACATGCGCGTGGCAGCTTGGTCATCGATGGTTCTCCGTTAGGCGGGATGCGTTTGCTTGCGGAGCTGCCTGCATCCTTAGAGAGCCGCACTAGAGACTTTGAGACTGGCGGTCGTTTGTGAGCCCTTCTGAGAAGCCGATCACGGTTGTACTCGCAGAGGATCAGGGCATTCTGCGAAGTTCCTTGACGATCATGTTGGGCATCGAACCGGATATCAAAGTAGTGGCTTCTGTCAGCAACGGCGCAGAAGCACTAAGAGCGGTAGGTCTTCATCTGCCTGCGGTATTGGTCACAGACATCGAAATGCCACAAGTAACGGGGCTCGATCTAGCTATCAGGGTGAAGGAGCTCTACCCATCAACCCGCGTTCTGATCTTGACGACATTCGCTCGGCCTGGCTACCTTCGACGTGCGCTGGATGCGGGCGCTGTTGGGTATCTGTTGAAGGACTGCCCGTCTACAGAGATGGCGGAGGCCGTCAGACGTGTGGCGCATGGTGAACGAGTCATCGATCCTGGTCTAGCCGCCGAGTCATGGTCCGCCGATGCTGGACCACTTACAGAAAGAGAGCGCGAAGTCTTGCGACGTGCGGGGGAAGGCGAGAGCACGGCTGAACTGGCTCGGACACTCCGCCTTACAGAGGGAACGATCAGAAACTATCTATCCGAGGCCATCTCAAAGCTAGGTGCACATAATCGAACAGAGGCTGCACGACTAGCACGTGCTAAAGGCTGGCTCTGATCTCGTTTGCGCATCTCTTCTGGAACTCCGATGGCTCTAGGACGTAGAATTGTGAAATGCCTAAAGCACCAGCAGCAATCACGTCTCCAAAGATCAAGAAGCTCGCGCAGAAGGCGATGAAGTCGCCCAGCATGATGTCTACCGCAGAAACCAGGGAGCTTGGCGCGTCAGTCATGGCTCATGTATCACCTCCGAAAGAAGTTTCACCTGCTGCGGCGAAGAAGACGCCAGCAAAGACGATCGCCGCCAAGAAAACTCCGGCAAAGCGCTCGTAATCAAATAAACCGCTCAACATCGAGGACCCCATGGCAACGAATAAAGCACCGGCGAAGAAGATCGTCGCACCAGTAGCAGCAAAGACCAGCGCAGCTCCTGCGAAAAAAACCTCCACCACGAAGAAGATGACGAAGTCAGAGTTGGTCAAGCTGGTTGCAGAGAAGATGGAGTTGTCCTTGAAGCAATCCGCAGCATTCTTTGATCTCCTCGCGTCAACCGCGATTCAAGAGACGAAGAAGAATGGCGAGTTCACCATTCCGGGACTCGGTAAGCTGGTGAAAGCTCAGCGCGCCGCACGCATCGGCCGTAATCCCCAAACGGGGGAATCGATCAAGATCAAGGCCAAGACCGCCGTCAAATTCCGCGTTGCCAAGGCAGCCAAGGACATGATCGCACCCGTAAAGTGAGATCGACAGTGGTTGGATTAGTCGATCCTTCGCATCAGCGGAGGATCAACTTTCTAAGTTCCTGAGGGCCTTGCGTCCGATAATGACATTAAGCCGCGATTGACTATACATAATTGCGGTTATCGGACTTAAGTCTTTTGTTTTATTATACATACAAAAATCAACAACAAGCAACTTTGCTACTTGCCAGCGATCGCGGATGCCTCGACTTCAGGAGAAACTCGTCTCCAGCTACCCTTTCGAAGAAGGATCTTGCGTGAAACCGTGACGACTTCACACTGGTCAGTGGTTATATAGGCATCTCCCTCGATCGGTTCGCCCTTGTCCGCCCACGAGTTCACCTCGTCTACAAGCGCTCTGTTGTCTTCTTCGGATAGATGAGGGTTCTTTTGATGGCGGAGCGTCCTCCATTTGGGATGCTACTTGTCCCACATCCGTGTTGTCAGAAAGCTCTCGTCGTCCGGTGGCTCACTGGCAAAATTCATCATGCCTTTCAGCTTGGTCTCTTTGGGAAGAGCAGAGTAGCGAGCATTCAGCCGCGCGAGATCGGCCTTCATCTCATCCCCTGAAATGAAATTTTGCATGGAATGCAGGAAGAGAGGCGCGAGATTCTTATGCAAACGATCCTTCGATGTGAAGACTGTGCAGAAGGGGAGGTAGTACAGATATGCGATGTCAACCTTGTTGCTGGGACGGTCCGCATCGCGAACCAACCCCGCAGCGGTGGCTAAAAAGAACGTCAGATCCACGGAACAAACATACGAAAAATACGGAGCGAAGCTCCGTAGTGGAGGAAACCCAACCGCCTTCCATCGATTAGTGACTGTGGTTGCGTAGGGTTCATGGACTCCTGCCAGTGCCAGCCCGAGCATAATCCTTGTAAAAGCTGCTTCTAAGATCCTCCCGGGAACGCAGAGGAATCAAGCGGCGGACCATCTCATTAGTCGCATAGTGTTGAGTAGCTTGTGCTCTCTAAAACGACCGTTTCAGATGAGGTGCGCCGGTGCTCTGTTGATTCGGAAACCTCGACGTTGCCAGAAACGACTTTCAGGGAGATGTCGTATCGAGTCGCAGCCAAGCGAGAACAGGGCACTGGTAAACTCCATCGTGAGGACGGCCATGAAGACGTTCGCTTTATGCCTGTTGGCTTGCTTGATGTTGGCTCCCATGCGCATCTGGTCACAATCTGAACAGGCACTGCCGCCTGAGATAAGGCTCGAACTCTTGCCGACCGCTTTCGCGGATGGTGTGGCAAGCGGGTTTATCTTCGTACTTACTAATGTCAGCGGTAGAGATATCAGCATTCCCCCGCCAGAGTTCAACTGCAGCAGCCCTTCACAAAACGGATTCATTCGGTTTCAATGGGCGTTTGTACCGGTGAACGGCGACGGAATTGGTTCAGGAATAAGCAGTTGTGGCCCCGGCGGTGGCATATATCCGGTGCCACCGTTAACTGTCAGCAGCCTTACAAGAAACTGGACATTGCTGCATCCGGGGGAGTCTCTTCGAGTTCCAGCCAACTGGCCGCCGAGCTCTGGCTTAATGCTCTCCGGCAGCTACACATTCTCCGCTAGCTACTCCCCTCCGAAAATATCTAGCGAAGCAGAACACCTATTGTCGGAAGCTGGGATTATCATTCCGCGACAGAAAGTGGAAACGCCCGAGCAGCATTACGGAAAACCCTAGCAGCCGAGCACAGTGTGTTCGGCAATGTCGCATCCTCTCTCTGAGAGCTTCCCGGCCCCTG